>NZ_FPBW01000051.1:0-25865 GCF_900116795.1 Methylobacterium sp. UNCCL125
AACGCTTCACAGCGCCAAACACCCGTCGGTGAGCTCAGAAAGAAGAACAACAGATCGGCACAAGTCTCTCACGCCAGACCCTAAGGCCTGGCCGCAAGGACAAACGCCGCCCGCGTCTCCCTTCCTCAATTCCAACTTGTCAAAGAGCGGCTCCGGTCACCCGAAGCCCGCGCCGGCAACAGACCGTCCGGGCTGACGCCCGAGGGACCCTTGCTCGACTGGAGGAACCGTGATACCGGACCGACTGTTCAGTGGTCCGCCTCAGCGGTGGAGGGCGTCTAGAGCCCGCCGATCCTCCTGTCAACCCCACCTCGGATCCGCCGTAGCGGCCCGCCGCAGAGCCGGCATCTCGCAGAAAACAGAAGACCGCCCGGCTAAACCCGCCGGCCAATCCCGCCGCTTGTCAGAAGATGCCTCAGCGCCCGGTCCACTTCCGCGGCCGGCGCCGATGAGCCGGGGTATAGGCCCACCGTTCCGGGCCGTCAACACCCCGTCACACACGCCGTCGATTTTTATGCGCACCTCCCGGCGGAGGCTCGCTTGTCTCGTGTGCGATGCGCAGGGCGTCGGCGGTTGGGTCAGTAGCCCTTCTTCACCTGGGCGAGCGCCGCACTGAGACCCTGCGCGATCCGGGCCCGTTCGTCCGGCCCGGCATCCCGGGCCACGAGCGCCTGCTGCCGACGTGAGACCAGGGTCAGGCGCTGAAGCCCGTACTCGTCATCCTCCACCGTCTCGATCTTGGTCCAGAGCGGATTGAACCGCCACTCGCGCCGCTCGCCCCGATGGCTCACCCGGGCGAGCAGGATCTCGATCTGCGAGATCATGACCTCCTCGAAGGAGCGCCCGCGGCGGAAGCTGACTTTCAGGGCCGCGTAGATCGCCAGCATGTCGAGACCGAAGAACCCTGCCACCGGCCAGAAACCCATGCGCCAGGCCCAGATCGAGACGACGAGCGAGACCGCGCAGCAGCCCGTCATGACCACCCGGAAGCCGAGCCGGCTCAGGGATTGATGGGGCCGGATCGTCGCGGTGAAGACGGGCCGGTCGATCGTGTCTGGATCGAGCCCATAGGGATGGACGGAAGGATTGCCGCTCGCCATGCGATCCATATAACGCGCCGATGTCCGCCAGAAAGACTCCCACTCCCGTGACGGATCGCTCCGGTGGCGATGCCGCAATCCGGGCGACGGCGCCGTCCCGGGCCGCGCCAAAGCGCGCATCCAAGGGCGCTTCCAAGGGCGCTTCCAGGAAAGCGGATCCGGTCGTCTCGAAGAGCGCGCTGAAGAGCGCGGCCGCGGTCCGCCGCGGCGGTCCGATCGGGACGGCACGCTCGGGGCATGGCGACACCGCCCCCGAGGCGGTCGATGCCGCCACCCTCGCCGAGATCTTCCGCCGCTTCCACGCGGCGGAGCCGGAGCCGAAGGGCGAGCTCCACTACGTCAATCCGTTCACCCTTCTGGTCGCCGTCGTGCTCTCGGCCCAGGCGACGGACCGTGGGGTCAACCTCGCCACAGGGCCGCTCTTCGCGGTCGCCGACACACCCGAGGCCATGCTGGCATTGGGCGAGGACCGGGTCCGCGATTTCGTCCGGACGATCGGGCTGTTCAACACCAAGGCGAAGAACGTCGTCGCCCTCTCGCGCATCCTCGTGGAGCAGCACGGTGGCGCGGTGCCGGCGAGCCTGGAGGCCCTGCAGGTGCTGCCCGGCGTCGGCGCCAAGACCGCGAGCGTCGTCCTGAATATCGCCTTCGGGGTTCCGCGGATCGCCGTCGATACCCATATCTTCCGGGTCTCGAACCGGATCCCCCTCTTCGTCGGCTCGACCACCGATAAGGTCCAGGCCGGTCTCGAGGCGCTGGTGCCGGAACCCTACCGCCGGCACGCCCATCACTGGCTGATCCTGCACGGCCGCTACACCTGCAAGGCGCGCAAGCCCGAATGCCCGCGCTGCCTCATCGCGGACCTCTGCCGCTACCCGTCCAAGACGTCCGCCTGACCGGTGGATCCTGGGCGGCGGCGCGACCGCGAACCGCGTTCCGGCTACGTCCGGAGCGCCCTCCGCAATCCCGCCCTGCAGGCTAACGCGTTGTGCTGGAAGCCCGCTTCCGCTAGTTTGGCGGCCGGTCGCCGGGGCCCTTGGGCAGAGGCCGTCCGGCGGCCCGACCTCGCGTCCGGTCGCCGCGCCGCGGATTCCTCCCAATCGTCGCGCATCAGGAGCCTCGGCCCATGGACTTCCTCAAACCACGGTACACGCCTATGAACCGCCGCCGTCGCATCTACGAGGGCAAGGCGAAGGTCCTCTACGAGGGGCCGGAGCCCGGCACGCTCATTCAGCACTTCAAGGATGACGCGACGGCCTTCAACGCGAAGAAGCACGAGGTCATCGACGGCAAGGGCGTCCTGAACAACCGGATCTCCGAGTTCGTCTTCCAGCACCTCAACGACATCGGCGTGCCGACTCATTTCATCCGCCGGCTCAACATGCGCGAGCAGCTGATCCGCGAGGTCGAGATCATCCCTCTCGAGGTCGTGGTGCGCAACGTCGCGGCCGGCTCGCTGGCGACCCGGCTGGGCCTGGAGGAAGGCACCCAGCTGCCGCGCTCGATCATCGAGTTCTATTACAAGAACGACGCGCTGAACGACCCGATGGTCTCCGAGGAGCACATCACGGCCTTCGGTTGGGCGACGCCCCAGGAGATCGACGACATCATGGCGCTGGCGATCCGCGTCAACGACTTCCTGTCGGGCCTCTTCCTCGGCGTCGGCATCCGACTGGTCGACTTCAAGATGGAGACCGGCCGCCTCTGGGAAGGCGACATGATGCGCATCGTGGTCGCTGACGAGATCTCCCCGGATTCCTGCAGGCTCTGGGACATCAAGTCCTCCGACAAGCTCGACAAGGACCGGTTCCGCAAGGATCTCGGCGGCCTGATCGAGGCCTACACCGAAGTCGCCAAGCGGCTTGGAATCATGTCGGAGAACGAGAAGGTCCAGGGCAGCGGCCCGCGCCTCGTCCAGTAAGCGCGTTCAGGCGGGTGGGCGGCGCAGGTGCGTCGGCCCCGCCTCCGGAAAGCCCGGCCGCAGCCGGGCGTGGGTCGAGAGGTCCGGATCGAAGCCCGGGTGATAATGGGGGTCCTGCACCAGTAGCGGCCCCCATCGCTTCTTCAGCGCCGCGATCTCGCGCTGGTGGCGGGCGCGGGCCTCCGGAGTCCAGCGGCGACTCGCCGCCTCTCGGTGGTGCAGAACCGCTCCGGGGACCAGCAGCGTGCGATAGCCGTCCGCGTTGAGGCGCAGGCAGAGATCGACATCGTTGAAGTCCACCGCGAAGACCGCCTCGTCGAAGCCGCCGACCGCCCGGAACTTGTCCGCTTCGACCGCCAGGCAGGCGGCCGTGACCGCGGAGACCGCGTGCGTGACGCGCAACGCCGCCAGATAGCCGGACGCGTCCCCCGGGAAGTGGCGGTGCCCGTGGGTGACAAGGCCGCCGGTCCCGAGCACGATGCCGCCGTGCTGGATCCGTCCCTCGCCGTCGAGGAGCTTGGCGCCGACGGCGCCGACATCCGGTCGAAGGGCCTCACGGGCCATCAGAGACAGCCAGTCGGGCCGGAACGCCTCGACGTCGTTGTTGACGAAGACCAAGAGCCGGCCGCGGGCGCGGGCCGCGGCCGCGTTGTTCATGGCGGCGAAGTTGAACGGCCCGGGACAGGGCACGACATGCCCCCTCCCCTCCCCTTCGAAAGCGCGCAGAAAGGCGAGAGTCTCCGGCTCGCGACTGTCGTTGTCGCAGACCAGGATCTCGATCGACGGCCAGTCGGTGCAAGACCGCAGGCTTTCGAGACAGGGGCGCAGGAGATCCAGGCGATCGCGGGTCGGCACGATCAGGCTGGCCAGGGGCCGGGTCCCGGGAAGGGGATGTTCGACCTGCACGAGGCTGTCGGGCCCCACCGCGACCCGGACGGCCGACCGCCCCGTTCGGTCCAGGTGATCCCGCACGATCGCATGATGGGACGCGCGCGCCCCCGCGCCTTCCGGCGGCGGGACCGGACGTCCGGCACGCCGCACGGACAGAAGCTCCGGGATATGGCCGATCGCGCCCGGGCCGAAGCGCTCGGCAATCCGGAACGCGGCCTCAGCCGGGCTTCGGGGCGCGGCGGCCGGGTCAAGGGCGCTGCCGCGGCAGGCCAACACGGGCCCGAGATAATCGAACGCCACGAGCCGGTCGGCGTCGAAGACCGGTGGCAGAAGCGGCACCACCACACCGCCGATCCGCTCCTGCACGAGGGCATCGCCATAGAGGGCTTGGAGGTCGGGCTCCGCGGCGAAGCGGGCGGCGATCCGCTCGGGTGCGCCGGTCACGAGGATGCCGTCACCGATCAGACGGATTGCGTCCCCCGGACCGGCCGGCGCCGGCGGGAAGCGGTCGAGAATCGCGGGCGGCAGCGAAAGCCGGTGGTCGATTCCGATCAAGGCCGCGAGCGCTTGCCGGGCCCGCAGGCGCTTCCCCATCAGGCGCGCCCGCACGATGGCAGCCGCGGCCCGGGGGTGAACGAGGATCTGGCGGGCTGTCCCTAAAAGCGTGCGCCAGGAGCGGCGCGGCGATCCGTGATACGGGCCGCCTTCACGGCCCGATGCCCCGTCCGACGGCGTCATTCCAAGTCCTCGCCGAAGGTCGTGACCGACAGGGCGGGATGGTAGAACGGATCGTGCCGGATCACGGCGCGCCAGCGCTCGGAGAAGCGGGCCGCCTCCTGCTCGAAGCGCGTGCGCTTGGCACCGACGGAGGGACCGCGGCTGACGGATTCGAGATGGGCCAGGGTCGCGGCCGGCGTCCAGACCGTCTTCCAGCCGGCGGCCCCGAGGCGCAGGCAGAAATCCACGTCGTTGAAATCGACCGGGAAGGACTCGGCGTCGAAGCCCCCCACCGCCAGATACTTGTCGCGCGCGACGGCGAGGCAGGCGGCCGTCACCGCCGAGACCTCGTGCGCCACACGCAGCCGGCCGAGATGGCCCGGCGTGTCCCCGGGCCGGCGGCGCAGGATATGGCCCGCCCGACCGCCGAGGCCGACGACGACGCCGGCATGCTGCAGTGTGCCGTCGCCGTAGAGAAGCTTTGCCCCGACGGCCCCGACATCCGGCCGGCAGGCCTGCCGGACCATGGCTTCCAGCCAGCCAGGCTCCAGGACGGCGACATCGTTGTTCAGGAGCACGACGATCGCGCCCGACGCCGCGCCGACGCCGGCATTGACCATCGCGGCGAAATTGAAGGGTTGAGGGTCCATGAGGATCCGCACGCGCGGATCGTCGCGCAGGCTTGCGTAGTGATCGAGCACCGCGGGATCGGTGGAACCGTTGTCGACGATGATCAGCTCGATCGCCGCATAGGCGGTCTCGTGGAGCACGCCGCGGCAGACGCGGGTGATCAGGTCCAGGCGGTCGCGCGAGGGAATCACGATGCTCACCAGCGGCGCCGGATCCGGAAGCGGCCATTTGAGGTGAACGGCGCCGTCGTGGATCTCGGCACGGAGCGAAGGCCACCCGGATCGACGCGCGTCGAGGGCTGCCGCCCGGGCGGACGCGTCGAGCCCATCGCCGACGGTGCGGGCGAGAATCCGCGGGACATGCGCCACCCGCGCGGCGCGGGTCGTCGCGGCGGCCGCGATGGCCAAACCGATCTCCTCCATCGGGCCGACGGGGCGCCCCGGACTTGCGGAGAGCCACGTCTTCGACAGGAGCAGGGGGAAACCCGGATAGCCCGTCGCCAGGGCAAGATCCGGGCTCCAGTCCGGCTTCAGCTGCGGGCGACCGTCGGGGCCGATCGCGTCGCCGTAGGCGATGTCCGCGTCCGAGAGGGTGTGGGCCAGCAGCGCCATGGCCTCGGGCTCCAGGACGTCGCCGGGGCGTAGCAGGCACAGGGCGTCCGCATCGCGGAGAAGATCGTCGAAGCCGGCAGCATCGTCCCAGGCACGGTGAGACACGGGCCCGTCCTCCGATGGAGGCGGCGCGCCCGACCATGCGACCGAGACCCACTCTGGCTGGTGCGTCTGCGCGGCCAGCGCGTCGCGCGCGGCGCCCAGCACCGCCGCCTCGCCGGGTCGCGCGAGCAGGAGACAGCCGATCCGCAGCGCGGAGGGTGGAAGGCCGGCGGGCCGGGTCCGGGCGGCGGCCCAGGACGGGAAGCGGACCATCGGCGTTACCGCGCAGGTGCCGCGCAGGATGTCCCGGTAGCGCCGGTCCGAGCCGCGGGCGCGCTCGTAGAGCGCGGCGAGGCAGCGCCAGGGCCGGCGGAGGAGACATTGTGCGAGCAGGCCGGCCTCGTGCCGGGCACCGACCCGCTCCAGAGCGAAGTCGGCACCGGCCGAGAGGCGGATCTCGCGCGCATCCGAGGGGATCAACCCCAGCCAGTGAGCGAGTCCCTGAGAGGCGCCCGGCAGGACGAAATCCTGAACGGCATCGTCCGGACCCCGCAGGACGCGGAGGATCGGGCGCCGGGGTGGCGCCGCGGGATCGCCGCTGTAGCTCAGTACGATCCAGCCGACAGGATGATCGGGGAGCACGAGGCGGCGGTCGTATTCGGGATCGGCCACCGGTTCGAGGCGAAACCGCGTCGCCCGGCCGAGCCAGATCTCGCCGTGACCGGTCTTCGCAATCAGTCGGTTCGGATCGCCGAAGCGTGCCGCGGCGTCACTGGGCAGCGTCGCCTCCGCCGGCGGGGGCTGCGGCGACCGCCGGTTTCCGGCGGCGCGGCTTCGCAGCGGCCTTCCCGGCCCCCTTGCCGGCGCCGACACCCACCGCGATGTCATACTCGGCCGTCATCGCGGCAGGAACCTGCAGATCATCGGCGACGACCGTGGCAAAGCCCTGGGCCTCACCCGGTCCGACCGTGACGCTGACCCGCTCGGCGCGGCTTGAGACGACCTTGCCGTTGTAGCGGATCTGGAACGTCACCGGCACCTCGAACCGGCCCGGCGCGCCGGCCGGCCCGAGCAGGACGTTGACCTCCGCGCCCACCTTGACGGTGATCGAGCCGTCCTGACGCCGCGTGCATTCGCGGGCAAGCCGAGCGAGGGCGTACTGGGTGCGCACCGTATCGCCCGCAAGGGTTCGCGAGGCGGCGGCACCCTCGACGACCTCCACCGGAGGGCAATAGGGTGGATCGAGGGTTTCGGACTGCGACGGCGGCACCGTCGTGCCTCCGTACTTGAACAGGTTGGAGAAGATGTTCCCCTCCTCGGCCCGGCACGGAGCCGCAGCGGCGAGGGACAGGGCAAGCACGAGACCGCCCCGCCGGAGCAGCGCGTTCGGCAGCCGGGAGACGCCCGGGGACCGCGTCGGAGTCCTGTCTTGAAGTCCGATCATCGCACGGCTCCCGAGCGGCACCGTCATTTCAGGCTATCGAACCCGGCCGCGAAGCCCTTCATCGACAGCGGGATCCCGACGCCTTCCTCGGGCGTCTGGAACACGATGAAGGTGGCTTGCGTGCCGTTCTTGAACTGGCGGATCAGACCGTCATCCATCACGACCTCGGCCACGCACCCGGTGGTGAGACAGCGGACGAAGCCCGCGCGGCCGATATCGGTCTGGTCGATCTTGAGGCCGAGGCCGGAAGGCAGGAGGACGCCCAGCGGCGCCACCACCCGCAGGAGGTAGCCGCGGTTGTCGGCCGTCTTCAGGACGATCACCACCAGGGTCAGATTCGGCCGGTCCTCGGCGGCGAGATACTGGACGAGGGCACATTGCTCGGCCTTCGCGCCGGCCGGCGTCTCGCAGCGCAATTGCCAATCCTCGAAGGTCTTGCGCACCATACCCTGGGCCGCGGCCGGCCCGGCGGGCACGAGCGCGGCCGCCACGAGGGCGAGGAAAACCGGCAGCGCGGCGCGCCGGACGGCGCGCCGGAAACGAACGAGCCTCGCGTGAAGCGGCACCACCGATCCCTTCGGAACGCTCCGGCCGAGGACCGGCGGGAGCCGTACAATCGGGCGTGTTCCGACCATGGTCCGGCCCGCGCTGTCAAGCGATGCGGTCGCGGTGTTGCGCGTCGGCGCTACCCGCGCGGGTGTCTGCGGCCTAGATTGTGATCGAACACTCCTCCTGCGCCGGATCCCGCCGTGATGCGCCTGCTCACTCTCTCGGCCGCCTGCTTGATGGCCACCCTCGCGCAGGCGGGGGCCCAGTCCCTGCCGGTCGGGGAGACCACCTACATCGAGCGCTCGCTCAATCACACCGACACGCTGGTGATCGAGCATCCGCCGGTGGCGGCGAACCCGTATGGCCGCCGCAACGGACATGCCGCGATCGCCGGCTATTGCCGGGACGGTGGTCTCATCCGGCGGCGTGACGAGTTCGGCAACCCGGTGATCATCCGCCAGCGGGAGGTGTGCGACAGCGTCGCGCCGCGTACCCTCAGTCCCGGCGAGGTCGATCCCCGCCCGAGCTGGCCGGCCGACGCCGTGGCGCGCCAGCGCGTCCTGCGCGCAAAGGGCTGACGCGGGTCACGCCGTCTTCTCCGGTCGGCGGATCAGCCGTACCGATGCAGGCCGGTGCCGTGGCGCTTGAGCCACGCTTCGGCGGCGTCGGTGTTCGGACAGAGGGCGTGCACGAGAGCCCAGAAGCGTGGGGAATGGTTCATCTCGCGCAGGTGGGCCATTTCGTGAGCGACCAGATAGTCGAGCACCATCGGCGGCGCGAGAATCAGGCGCCATGAGAAGTTCAGCTCGCCGCGGGCCGTACAGGAGCCCCAGCGGCTGCGGGTGTCGCGCAGGGTGACGCGGACCGGCCTCTGCCCGAGTTGCACCGCATAACGCTCGATCGCCTCGGCGAGGTCGTGCTTCGCCTCACGGGCCAGGAAGTCGCGGATTCGGCGCGCCACATGGGCTGCGTCGCAGGACACCGAGATGGCCGGCTCTCCGGCGACGCACTCGACCCGTACCGGACCGCTGCGGGTGCCGCGCTGGAGGATCCGGTGAGGCTCGCCGCGGAGCGGCAGGCTGGACTCAGGCTCGAAGGCCACGCGAGCCGGCACACGGGCCAGACGCGTTGCGATCCAGCCCGCATGGCTCGCAGCGAAGCGCTGGGCGGTGTTGACGGCGGTGCGGCTCGGAAGGGTGATCACCGCCTCGCCGGTGGCGGCCGAGACCCGGAGGGTGATGCGGCGCGCGGTCTCCCGCCGCCGGAGGGCAACGCGGAAACTGGCCCCCTCGTGCTGGACCTCAAGATGATCGGGATCGGGGCGACGCAGCAGCGCGAAGGGCATGCGCGACTTCTAGCTGGGCCGGACGCGCGGCTCCAGATCCCGCCGGCCCGAAGCGCCACGGCTTCAGCCAGCGAGGGCCCGGGTCCAGACGTCGGTGTCGGGCAGGACGAGGAGAGCGGCCGCCGCCAGGGCGATCCCGTACGGGATCCCGGTCTTGGCGTCGTGCAGATGCAGTGCGAACGGCATGCGCGCAATCCGGACGGGCAGCGGATGCGTCCGCGCGAACAGGATCCCCAGCGTCAGGGCACCGCCGAACAGTGACGCCACCAGCAGGTAATCGCCGAGTCCATCGAAGCCGAGCCACAGGGCCGTGGCGGCCGCGAGCTTGGCATCGCCGCCGCCGATGACACCGAAGGCGAAGAGCGCGAAGGTGACGAGCAGAACGACCGCGCCGGCCGCGCAATGGAAGCCGATCTCGGCCCAGCTCATCGGGCCCGTCAGGGCGAGGAGCGCGAACCCCGCCACGAGGCCGAGGGAGATCCGGTTCGGGATCAGCATGGTCAGAAGATCGCTGGCGGCTGCGTACGCCATCAGGAACGGGAAGAGGATCAACAGGCCGAATCCGGCCGGGCCCAGACCTGTCAGGCCGAGGCTTGCCGTCGCTGAACCGACCATCTCGGCGCCCATTTCGTCGAAACCTGTCGCATCACCGGCCAACGATCCGACCCGGCCATCCGTCGGCCGGAATGGATCCGCGCATTACCAGACGGCCTGTGCCGCCGCGAACGAGAACGATCCCGGCCGGCCGAGCCCCCGGTCTCTCGCCGAGAGCCGGGGTGTCTCGCACCTGCCGCAGATCAGAGCCGTCTCGCTTAGTTCAGGTTGCCGGAGATCTGGCTGAACTTGCTGGTGAGGCTGGTGCCAACGGTCTTCAGCGCGGTGATGATGGCGACGGCGATCAGGGCCGCGATCATGCCGTACTCGATCGCGGTGGCACCGGACTCGTCCGAGGCGAAGCGCGTGAACAGGGTCTTCATGGAGAGCGATCCTTCGATCAACATAGAGCGAGGCAAAACTTGCGCGATGACCGATGAAGATTTTTCTTGTCTCGATCGGCGGCCTGCACAGACTGGCGATTTCGCCTTGAAAATCGGTTAAATCGATCCCGGAGCGTCGTAAAATGCCGTCTCGTTGCGAGATTGGTGAAGGTTGGGTTTCTTCGATACGGCAGTGCGCGGACTCTTGGTCTTGCTTAGCGCTTCCTTCACCCATCCCGCGATAGCCTCGGGCTTCGGGTCGGATCTCGTCCGCTACCCGTCGTCTTGAGGAAACCCGATGCGCCGCACCCTGTCGATTGCGGGCCGAGCCGGCCTCATCGTCCTGATGACGGGCGCCACAGCCGTGGCGGGTCAGCCCGAGCTGCTGCCGGTCGTGACCGTTCTGGTGGACAATGCCAAGGTCCTCCGCCTGCCGGAGAAGACCTCGACCATCATCGTCGGGAATCCGATCATCGCCGAGGTGACGCCGCAGAAGAACGGCGTCCTCGTGCTCACCGGCAAGAGCTTCGGATCGACCAATCTCATCGCCCTCGACAACGGCGGCGCCATGATCGCCGAGACGACCATCCGGGTCGAGGCGTCGCGGGACTCGACCATCACGGTCCAGCGCGGTCTCGACCGGGAATCCCTGTCCTGCACGCCGAGTTGCCAACCGTCGGTACAGCTCGGCGACTCGGCGAGCTATTTCGGCACGACCAGCGGGCAGGCCGACGCGCGCCGCAAGCTTGCGACCGGCGGCGGCGCCGGAACAGTTCCGGCGGCCGATCACTGATCGAACCGGATCCGGGAGCGAAGACGCGCGGGTGACGTCGCGGCCGATGTCGCGGGCACCACATCGCCACCCGCCGTCGATGCGGGGGCGCCCCTCAGCGCCGCTCTGGTCGGCGACGGCCTTGCGGACCATCGCCACGCGCTGAGGCTGACCCGGCGACGGGGAGCAGCCCGTCCCGATCATGTGCCCTTGCGGAGCGGGACGGCCCGGTGGACGATGGCGCGATGGAATCCGGTCCGCTCACCTATGTCATCGGCGACATCCACGGCTGCGCCGACCTCCTCGATGCGCTGTTGGAGCGGATCGCCGACCATGCCGCCGACCGCGGCCGCCGCCTCGTCTTCCTCGAGGATTATATCGACCGCGGGCCGGACAGCGCCGCGGTTCTCCGCACCGTGAGCCGGCTGAATTGGGCCGAGCCCGAGCATGTCATCTGCCTGATGGGCAATCACGAGCGGATGCTGCTCGATGCGCTGCAGACCCCTCAGGCCGCGGAACACTGGCTCTACAACGGCGGGGAGGCGACGCTCGCCTCCTTCGGCGCCCGGGAGGCGGGCGATCTGCCACGCGACACCCTCGACTGGCTCGAAGGTCTCCCCACCCTGCATGGGGATGACGCCCGCTGGTACGTCCATGCCGGTTTCCGGCCCGGCGCGGCGATCCCGGATCCGGACGATCACAATCGGCTCTGGATCCGCGAGCCGTTCCTGGAGGGCGACCACGATTTCGGCCGCCACGTGGTCCATGGCCATACCCCCCAGCGCAACGGACGGCCCGAAATCCGCCGGTTCCGCACGAACCTCGACACCGCAGCGGTCTACGGGGGAGCCCTCACGGCAGGCGTCTTCTCCGCCGCGCAGGGCCCGGCGCTGCATTTCCTGCAGGTCCGGGCGCCGGCCTAGACGGTTCGACGCGCGGGGACGAGGGCGCACAGGATCCCGACGAGCCAACCGCCCAACAGGACGACGCCGCCAGTGGGCGCAGCCATCGGAAAGAGCGGGCGCTGGAGCCACGTGCGCACCGAGAGGTCGCCGCAGAATAGGATCAGACCGAGGACCAGAAGCCCCGAAGCGGTCCGGGCAAGCCCGGTCCGGGCAAGGCCGGCGGTGCCGAAGCCGATGAGCGCCAGAATGGCGGGGGCGTGGAACAGCAGGAACTGCGCCGCCGTCTTCAGCGAATCGGCGCCGGGGATATGCGCGGCGGCGGCGCTCAACGCCACACCGAGCAGGCCGGCGAGGCAGGCGAGCGCCGCGAGCGCACGATCGACACCCGCAACACTCACGCGCCGCGCTCCACGAGGAGCCTGGCGATGGCCGCACGCAGCTCCGGCACGCCGGAATCGTCCCGACTTGAGGTGAGGATCACCTGCGGATAGGCCGCCGGACGCTTGGCAAGCCCGGCCTCGATCCCGGCAATGCGGCTCGCGACCTCGCCCTTCTTGAGGGAATCCCCCTTGGTCAGCACGACCTGATAGCTCACCGCGGCCTTGTCGAGGCCGTCGAGCACATCGGTATCGATCGACTTGAAGCCGTGCCGGGCGTCGATGAGCATGAACACGCGGGCGAGGCTGGCGCGCCCCTTCAGGTAGGAATGGATCAGCCGCGTCCAGGCCTCGACCTTGGCCTTCTCGACCGCGGCGTAGCCGTAGCCGGGCATGTCGACGAGGGACAGGCGCTCGCCGATCCGGAAGAAGTTCAGCTGCTGCGTGCGCCCGGGCGTGTGCGAGGTCCGCGCCAGGGTGTTCCGCCCGGTGAGGGCATTGATCAGGCTCGATTTGCCGACGTTCGACCGTCCCGCGAAGGCAATCTCCACGCCCTCCATGGGCGGCAGCCGATCGAGCGTCTGGGCAGCCGCGTAGAAGTCGGCGGCGCCGGCAAAGAGAAGGCGGCCGGCCTCAAGAAGGTCGGCCGCATCGTCGTTGGTTTCAGTCACGGCACATTGCCTGTCAGCTCTTGGTGGCGGCCGTCTTGGCGCCGTTGCCGCGCCGGAACGTCGATCGCAGGTTGTCCCACAGCTCCACCTTCACGCCGTTGCGGCGCATGATGACGTACTGCTGGATCACCGACAGCGTGTTGTTCCAGGCCCAGTAGATCACGAGGCCGGCGGGGAACGACCCCAGCATGAAGGTGAACACGATCGGCATGAAGGTGAAGATCTGCGCCTGGACCGGGTCCGGCGGCGCGGGGTTCATCTTCATCTGCACGAACATCGTCACGCCCATGATCAGCGGCCAGACGCCCAGGTGGACGAAGTCGGGCGCCGGGAAGGGCAGCAGTCCGAACAGGTTCACGATGCTCGTCGGATCCGGCGCCGCGAGGTCGTGGATCCAGCCGAAGAACGGCGCGTGCCGCATCTCGATGGTGATGAACAGCACCTTGTAGAGCGCGAAGAAGACCGGGATCTGGATCAGCACCGGCCAGCAGCCGGCGACCGGATTGATCTTCTCCTTCTTGTACAGCTCCATCGTGGCCTGCTGCGCCTTTAGGCGGTCATCCTTGTAGCGCTCGCGGATGGCGGCCATCTCCGGCTGAACGGCCTTCATCTTGGCCATCGAGACGTAGGACCGGTTCGCGATCGGCAGGAACAGCAGCTTCAGGCAGAAGGTGACAACCAGGATCGAGACGCCGAAATTGCCGAACAGGTGATAGAAGAAGTCCAGCGCCCGGAACATCGGCTTGGTGATGAAGAAGAACCAGCCCCAATCGATCATCAGATCGAAGTGCTTGATGCCCAGGTCCTTCTCGTAGTTGTTGATGACGTTGACTTCCTTGGCGCCCGCGAACAGCCGCTGCGTCGCGGTGACGGAGGTGCCGGCCGCCACGTTCACGGCGTCGCCGCGCACGCTCGCCTGATAGACGTTGGTGGTCCCGTCGGTCCGGTCGGTGAAGGCGCCGGTATACGGCGTGTCCTGATCGGGGATCGCGGCAGCCGCCCAGTACTTGTCGGTGATGCCCACGAAGCCGCCGGTCACGCCGGTCCAGGCCTTGCCCTTGGTGTTGGCGCCGCCGTAGGCGCCCTCCTTGGCGAGCTTGTCGTAGGTGAATTCCTGAAGCCCGTCGTTGCCGAGATAGCCGATCATGCCCTCGTGCAGGACGTAATAGCCCTGGGTGTGCGGCTTACCCCAGCGGGAGACGAGGCTGTAGGGGTAGAGCGTGATCGCACCCGAGCCCTTGTTCTCGACCTCGTCGCGGATCGTGAACATGTACTTGTCGTCGACCGCGATGATCCGCTTGAAGACGAGGCCGGCGCCGTTGTCCCAGGTCAGGGTCACGGGCATGCCCGGCTGGAGCGTCTTGCCCTCGCTGGTCCAGAGGGTGTCGTTGTTGGGCAGCGGCCCGGCATTGGCGCCGACCCAGCCGAACTCGGCGTAATAGGGCGTCTCGCTGCCGGCCGGCGAGAACAGCACGATCTCGGGGCTCTTGGGGTCGACGGTCTCGTGGTAGTTCTTGAGCGACACGTCGTCGACGCGGCCGCCCTTCAGGGCGATCGAGCCGGACAGCGCCGGGGTCTCGATCCGGATGCGCGGCGAGCGGGCGAGCGCCGCCTCGCGGGAGATCGGGCCGCCTTGCGGCGTGGGCAGCGTGCCGGGCACCGGCGCGGCCGGGCCGCCCTCCTTGGGGGACGGCGAAGGCACGCCGTCCGGGGTCACGCCCGGGGGCTGCTGTTGCTGCGCGGCCTTGTTCTGGGCCTCGATCAGCCGCTGCTGCTCCATGCGCGGGCCGGCCACGAAGTACTGCCACCCGAGCAGCACCAGCAGCGACAGGCCGATGGCCACGAACATGTTCGTCTTGTCATTGCCCATCAGGGACACCGCCGCACGCGTTCGGAGTGGCATCAAGACCGGCGCCGGCCCCGGGGGACCTGCGCGCGCCGGTGATTCGGTGATCTCTGTCGCACCCCTGCGACGGGCCGATGTCGGCGCGGCCGGAGGGCGCGGGCTGCGCGGAGGCGCCCGCTTCCTGCTGGAGAGATGAGGTTTGAGGTGTGGCCTTGGACCGCCGGTTGCCGGATCGGCCGGACGGCCTGTCGCCCCGGGGCGCCGCAGGCCGGGTCACCGTCGGGATCGCACGCCGCAGGTCCTCGGCCAGCGACGCGAAGGGGGCGTCCAGCGCCGGGCGCCGGGCGATCAGTACGATGTCGGCCGGCAGGGTCGCGAGTTCGGCCGGCAGATCGGCCGCGACCAGCCCCAACGCGGCGCGGAGACGGCGCCGGATGCGGTTGCGCTCCGTCGCGTGACCCACGCGCTTCGTGATAGTGAAACCGAGACGGAGGCCGGGGCAGGCCTCCGGATTCCGGAGGCGCCCCTGCGCGGTCATGCGCTCGGTGTGAAAGCGACGCCCCTCGGCCGCAGCCAGGAAGTCGGGTCGTTTCTTGAGCCGCTCGATCGTCGCCATCGATGGTTCGATCCCGGCCGATACCACTTGCCTCACGGCGCGGATGCGCGAAGGCGTCCGCGCCCGAGAGGATCCGGCCTCAGGCCGACAGGCGCTTGCGGCCGTGGGCGCGACGGCGCGCGATCACCTTGCGGCCGCCGGCGGTGGCCATGCGCGCACGGAAACCGTGGCGGCGCTTACGGACGAGCTTGCTCGGCTGGTAGGTTCTCTTCATGGCTCAGAGCCTTCAAAGGTCGAGGCGCGCTCGCGGGCGGCTGATGCCGCACCCGACCTTCACGCGTCCTTGGTTGTCTGCAAACACGAAGGGCGCCCATGCGGGGCGCCACGTCGCGAGTGGCGGGCTTATGGCGGATGGGTCCCGCGAAGTCAACGTTCGGCGGGGCTCAATGCCCCTCGAACTGCATGAGGGTCCGCACCTCGACGCCCATGTCGCGCAGGCGCTGGGCCCCGCCGATCTCGGGCAGATCGATGACGAAGCAGGCGGCCACGATTTCGGCGCCGATCTTCTGGAGCAGGTTCACCGCCGCCGTGGCGGTGCCGCCGGTGGCGATCAGATCGTCGACGAGGAGCACCCTGTCGCCGGGCCGGACCGCGTCGACGTGGATCTCGATCTCGTCGGTGCCGTATTCGAGGGCGTAGGCCATCGAAACCGTCGTGTGGGGCAGCTTGCCCTTCTTGCGGATCGGCACGAAGCCGCAGGAGAGCTGATGGGCGATGGCCCCGCCCAGGATGAAGCCCCGGGCCTCGATGCCGGCCACTTGGTGGATCTGCCCGCCCGCATAGGGGTGAACCAGCGCGTCCACCGCCCGCCGGAAGGCGCGCGGGTCGCTGAGCAGCGTGGTGATGTCGCGAAAGATGATCCCGGGCTTCGGGTAATCGGGAATCGAGCGGATCGATTCCTTCAGCGCGACGTGGCGGCGGGCTTCCATGCGTTCGGCCTTCCGTGGAGAACCGCGGGCTTAAAGCAGAAGGTTGCGGTCCTGACCAGTTTCCGGCGGCAGGCCGGGCGGGTCAGGCCGCATTCGGTGCGTCCCGGCGGTCCGGCGACCGTCCCACGCGGCGCGAGCGGTCCGGTCGCCGCGGGCGCGCTTGGCTCCGAGGAAGCCCGCCCGAGGCGGGCAATCCCTGATCGCCGCGGGCGTCGAGACGCGGCGCGTCGGCGGGCCTCGATCCCGGTCTCCGCCGCGCGGTCCCGGGATGACGGGCCGCTAGGCCGCCTGGACCTTCTTGAGGATGGCGACGAGTTCCCGGTGCAGCTCCTCGTTGCCGCAGGCCACCGACCGGGGCGCGAGCGGCTCGGCGGCGCCATCCGCGGAGGTCACGAAGCCGCCCGCCTCGCGCACCAGGATCACGCCGGCGGCGAAATCGTAGGTCTGGAGATCGCGCTCCCAATAGGCGTCGAGGCGCCCGCAGGCGACATAGGCCATGTCGAGAGCCGCCGATCCCATCCGGCGGGTGCCGCCGGCCACCGCCATGACGGCGCCCAGCTCGCGCAGGAGTCGCGGATGGCTGCCGCGACCGAGATAGGGCGTTCCGTAGCCCACCAGCGCGTCGGCCATGTCCTGACGGCCGGAGACGCGCAGGCGCCGGTTGTTGAGATAGGCCCCCTTCCCGCGCTCGGCGACGAACAGCTCGTCCTTGATCGGGTCGAAGATCACACCGGCGACGATCTGGCCCTCGCGCTCGAGGCCGACCGAGACGGCGAAATGGGGCACGCCGTGCAGGAAGTTCGAGGTGCCGTCGAGGGGGTCGATGTGCCAGGTGTGGCTTTTGTCGGTCCCCTCGATGATCCCGTTCTCCTCCTGCACGAGACTGTAGCCCGGGCGCGCCTTCATCAGGGCGTCGCGCAGCACCTCCTCGGCCTTGCGGTCGGCCGCGGAGACGAAGTCACCCGGGCCCTTCCGCGAGACCTGCAGGTTCTCGACCTCGCCGAAGTCGCGGCGCAGGCCGCGCGCGGCCTTGCGCACGGCATCGACCATCACGGTCATGAGCGGGGAGGAGATCATGGTCGGACTTTTCGCGGGTGAGGATTGACGCCGTCGTTACAGCCCGGCGCCGGAAAAGACGAGATGGGGGCAGGACATGGGCGCCGTGCGGCGGGGGGGGGGCCGGCCCGGACCGGGTCCCACGGATCGTCGTCGCCCCTCATCCCGTCCCTCGGGCGAGAGGGACGGGATGAGGGGCGTGCGTCAGCCGGAGGCGGCGCGACCTGAGCGCGCGTCACCGGCACGCCTGATCCGGAACCTATCCTCCCTCAGCCGGAAGGGTGAGCCGATCGCGCCCTGTGATAGAGGCCACGGCCCCTCGATGGGGCCAGGCCGTGGCGGTCGATACGGAGACCCGAGGCCCTACTCGGCGGCCTCGACGAAGACCGTGCCGGCCCGGGGCAGATCCAGCGCCTCCCAGGTCTCGCTGAGGGCCGCGGCGAGGCGCTCGATATGCGCCGCGTCGTGGAACGGCGACGGCGTGATCCGCAGGCGCTCGGTGCCGCGCGGAACGGTCGGATAATTGATCGGCTGGATGTAGATGCCGTGGTGTTCCAGCAGGTGGTCGGCCGCGGCCTTGCACAGTTCGGCATCGCCGACCATCACCGGCACGATATGGGTCTCGGTCTCCAGGATCGGCAGGCCCGCCGCGGCCAGGGCCGCCTTGGTGGCCGCCGCCTGGCTCTGGTGCGCCTCCCGCTCGGCGCTGGAACGCTTGAGGTAGCGCACCGACGCCCGTGCCGCCGCCGCCACGGCCGGCGGCAGCGCGGTGGTGAAGATGAAGCCCGGCGCGAAGCTGCGCACGGCGTCGCAGATCGCCGCCGAGGCGGTGATGTAGCCACCGACGCAGCCGAAGCCCTTGGCCAGCGTCCCCTCGATCACGTCGACCCGGTGCATCACCCCGTCGCGCTCGGCGATGCCGCCGCCGCGCGGACCGTAGAGACCGACGGCGTGGACTTCGTCCAGATAGGTCATCGCGCCGTAGCGGTCGGCGAGGTCGCAGATCCGGCTGATCGGCGCCACGTCGCCATCCATCGAGTAGACCGACTCGAAGACGATCAGCTTCGGCCGGTCGCCGGCCTCCTGGAGCAGCTCCTCCAGATGCTGGAGATCGTTGTGGCGGAAGATCTTCTTCGCGCAGCCTGAATGGCGCACGCCCTCGATCATCGAATTATGGTTGAAGGCGTCGGACAGGATCAGGCAATCCGGAATCAGCTTGGCGATGGTCGAGATGCCGGCCTGGTTCGACACATAGCCCGAGGTGAAGACGAGACCCGCCTCCTTGCCGTGCAGGTCGGCGAGTTCGCGCTCGAGATCGACGAGGGGCGAGTTGTTGCCGGCGATGTTGCGGGTGCCGCCCGCGCCCACGCCGCAGCGGGCGGCGGTCTCGGTCATGGCGGCCACCACCTCCTTGTGCTGGCCCATGCCGAGGTAGTCGTTCGAGCACCACACGGTGATCTCGGTCGTCTTGCCGTCGGGCTGACGCCACTTGGCCGTCGGGAACCGCCCGGAAATGCGTTCGATATCGGCGAAGACACGGTAGCGCCGCTCGCCGTGCAGCTGATCCAGCGCGCCGCGGAAGTAGCGCTCGTAGCCGGAACCGGCGCGCGTCGATCCCGTTGGGGCGAGCGTCGTGCTGGGCATCCGGGTCACGGTCATCGAGCGTCCTTCGCGTTTCGGCCACGCGGGCGGCGCCTTGAAGCGCCGGGTCCCGCGATCTGAGGTCTGGCCTCGGTCAGTCCTTCGCGTGAGGACCGGAAGATACGCGCGGATCTGGAACTGGTTCAAGGTAAGGTTCCGACATCGCTGCGTTGCATCCGTTGAGAGGGCGGCACGAACCCGGTAGCGTCCGTCAGGATCTTTCCCTTCGAACTTGGCTCCGGCGCCCTTCCGAATCCCATGTCTCTACCCGCAGATGGCTCCTCCCACCGGAACGCCCGTGTCCCGAGCTTGCGGCGACCAAGGGTCGCGCCATGACCGACGCGAAGACGGACGCGAAGGATGCGCGCACGGAGCGCCTGAAGGCGGCCCTGCGGCAGAACCTGCGGCGCCGCAAGGCGCAGGATCGGGGCCGGACCGAAACGAGACCGGCTCCGGACGCGGACCGGTCCTGCACGTCCGAGGCCGCGATCAACGGTCCTGATTCCGACAAATCCAGTCTATAGGGCACGGCCAAGCCTGGGCGCTTCCGCGCCCGCGATCAGCACGGCCGGCCGCGCGCCATCGGGGATGCGCCGCCCAAGGACACACGATGGACCGCATCCACATCACCGGCGGCGCGCCGCTCAACGGCGTGATCCCGATCTCGGGCGCCAAGAATGCGGCGCTGCCGCTGATGATCGCCAGCCTGCTCACCGGCGAGACGCTGGAATTGATCAACGTGCCGCGGCTCGCCGACATCGCCGCGCTGACGCGGATCCTGGGCAACCACGGCGTCGACCACATGGTGGTCGGCAAGCGCCCCGGTCAGACCACCGAGACAGGCCAGACCATCCGGCTCACCGCCTCGAACGTTATCGACACCACCGCGCCCTACGACCTCGTCTCGACCATGCGGGCGAGCTTCTGGGTGATCGCGCCGCTGCTCGCCCGGTTCGGCGAGGCCAAGGTGTCGCTGCCCGGCGGCTGCGCCATCGGCACCCGGCCGGTCGACCTGCTGATCATGGCCCTGGAGAAGCTCGGGGCCGAGATCGAGATCGACGCCGGCTACGTGGTCGCCCGCACGAAGAACGGCCTGCGCGGCGCCGAGATCGTCTTCCCCAAGGTCACGGTCGGCGGCACGCATGTGGCGCTGATGGCGGCTGCGCTCGCCTACGGGACCACGGTGATCGAGAACGCCGCCCGCGAGCCGGAGGTCGTCGACCTCGCGGAGTGCCTGAACAAGATGGGCGCGAAGATCCGCGGCGCCGGCACGCCCCATATCGAGATCGAAGGCGTGGCCCGTCTGAACGGCGCCCGCCACGCGGTCCTGCCCGACCGGATCGAGACCGGCACCTACGCCATGGCGGTCGCGATGGCCGGCGGTGACGTCGTCCTGAAGGATACGCGGGCCGATCTGCTGCACGCGGCCCTCGACATCCTGTCGACCACGGGCGCCGAGATCACCCCGGTCGAGGGCGGCATCCGCGTGCGCCGCAACGGCGCCGGCATCGCGGCGGTCGACGTCACCACGGACCCGTTCCCGGGCTTCCCCACGGATTTGCAGGCGCAGTTCATGGCGCTGATGACGCTGGCCAAGGGCCAGTCGCATATCCGCGAGACGATCTTCGAGAACCGGTTCATGCACGTGCAGGAACTGGCCCGGCTCGGCGCGAAGATCCGCCTCGAGGGCGACCTCGCCATCGTCGAGGGCGTGGAGCGGCTGAGGGGGGCACCCGTCATGGCCACCGACCTGCGCGCCTCGGTGTCCCTGGTGATCGCGGGCCTCGCTGCCGAAGGCGAGACCCAGATCAACCGGGTCTACCATCTCGACCGCGGCTTCGAGGCGCTTGAGGCCAAGCTCGGCCGCTGCGGCGCGCAGATCGAGCGCGTCCGGGCCTGAGCGACCCCTGCGGTCCGGGACGTCGATGGACTTCGGCGGGCCGCCGATGTCGTCTGAACCCTGACCGCCGATCCGGGGCGCGGGATCCGGTTCTACGGCGGGGCCCAGGCCGGGCGGCCTTTGCTCGATCTGCCGAATGGCGGCGGAGACGAGAACCGGCACGTCTGTGCGGTCGATCGCCGGGACAAACCGGGACCTGAAGCCCTTCCCGGGCGGCGCGGCCGGGCTCGTCCGGGTCAGCCAGACGAGCCCCCTCACGGGGAGGCGTTCCGCGCGCAGGTGATCCGGGCGATCGGCGATCCGGACACCGCGGCGGGGCTGGACCAGATGCGTGCGCGCTCGCCGGTTCACCGGGCCGGCGGGATCCGGGCGCCCCTCCTGATCGCGCAGAGCGCCACCGCCCCCCGGGTGAAGCAGGCCGAGTCCGACCAGAGGGTCGCAGCCCTCGATGCGAAGCGCCTCACGGTGACCGATCCGCTGTTCCCGGACGAGGGCCACGGCTTCGTGCGGCCCGAGAACCGCCTCGCTCTCTATGCCCGGGCGGAGGCCATCCTGGCCCGGCATCTCGGCGGCCACGCCGAGAGCCCCCGGACGCGGCGGCCGAGGCGGGCCGTGCCCCGCAGGTCATGCGCGACAGCGGATGCTCAATCCTCGATCTGCCCGCGCCTGTAGCCGAAGCCGGGTATGTCGCAGCCGCAGGGCGCATTGGGCGGCGCCGGGCGCGTCAGGCATGTGCCGCGGGCGGTCACGCAGACGCTGTCATCCCACGACCGCCCCGGGCCGGTGCGCCATTGAGGCCGGATCCGGTCGGACGCATCGTCGAATGGCGGCGGGGGCGGAGGCCAGCCGTAGCCATCGTCGGCGGGCGGTGGCGGCCGGCGATCTCGGGGCGGCGGGGCGTAGACGTCCCGGTCCGGACCCGGTCGGCCGTAGATGTAGGGCCGCGCGTCGGGGCCGACCTGCGCACCCGCGGGACCAGCCGCGTAAATCCCCAGGGCCAGCGCCGCTAGAGTCGCGTGCGTCGTGAACTTGGCCATCCTCGACCCTGCCTCGACCCTGCTTCGATGCGTCCGCTCCGCCTCTAGTCCACGGCGCTGGGTCGAGCCTGTGCCCCGTCCGCACCCGGCATCCTCAGGTCGGGCGTTGCCCGAACGGGGCTGCGCCGCTACCTACGCCCTGCCGCGGGGCCCCTCGCCGACCGGCCCACGCCCCGCGTTCGCCGAGGACCCTCTGCATGGAGCTGCTCAAGCTCGCCGCCCTCGACATCGAGGACTTGACCGTGATCTCAGCCCACCTGCAGGACGCGATCCTCCGGCCGGAGGATCTGACCTATCTCGCCGGTGAGCAGCGCTTCCTCATGGCGGTGCGACGCTTCGACTGGACACCGGACGCCCCGCCCCGGCGGCGCCTCGCCGGCCTGCACATCGAGCGCGTCCGGGGCGTGAAGAGCCGCGGCCTGAAGCCGGGCGACGCCACGCCGATGAGCCTGCTTGCCCTGACCTTCGAACAGACGGATGCGCCGTCGGGTCACATCGATCTCGTCTTCTCGGGCGGTGCGGCCCTTCGTCTGGAGGTCGAGTGCATCGAGGTCCGGATGAAGGATCTCGGCCCGGTCTGGGAATCGGCCACCCGTCCCGGCCACGACATCGATACCGATACGACCGCCGGCCCGGCGGCCTGACGCGAGACAGAGAGCTTTCCGATGGTCCGGCTCGACAGCAGCGATCCGAATTTCGCCACCGCCTTCGCGCATCTCCTGACGGTGAAGCGTGAGATCGCCGAGGACGTGGACGAAGCGGTCCGCGCCATCATCGCCGACGTCGTCGCCCGCGGCGACGCGGCCCTGGTCGACTTCACGCGCCGCTTCGACCGGCTCGGCACCGATTTCTCCGCCGAGCACCTGCGGGTCACCGAGGCGGAGATCGCCGCGGCGGTCGCCGCCTGTCCGCAGGAGTCCCTCGAGGCCCTGCGCCTCGCCGCGGAGCGGATCGAGAGCTTCCATCGCGCGCAGCGGCCCACGGACCATCGCGCCACCGACGCGCTGGGCGTCACCGCCGGCTGGCGCTGGACGGCGCTCGAATCGGTGGGGCTCTACGTCCCGGGCGGGACGGCGAGCTATCCCTCCTCGGTGCTGATGAACGCGCTCCCCGCCCGCGTCGCCGGCGTGCCGCGGCTCGTCATGGTCGTGCCGACCCCCGACGGCCAGATCAATCCGCTGGTCCTGGCCGCCGCGCAGCTCGCCGGCGTCCACGAGGTCTACCGGGTGGGCGGGGCCCAGGCGGTGGCCGCCCTCGCCTACGGCACCGCCACCATTGCTCCCGTCGCCAAGGTCGTCGGGCCCGGCAATGCCTGGGTCGCCGCGGCCAAGCGCCGGGTCTTCGGCCAGGTTGGGATCGACATGATCGCCGGCCCCTCCGAGGTGCTGATCCTGGCCGACGGCCACGCCAACCCGGACTGGGTCGCCGCCGACCTGCTGGCGCAGGCCGAGCACGACGTCGCCGCCCAGGCGATCCTGATCACCGACAGCGCAGACCTGGCGGACGCCGTTGAGGTGGCCGTCGAGCGCGCCCTCACCACCCTGCCCCGTCAGGAGATCGCCCGGGCGAGCTGGCGCGACTACGGCGCCGTCATCCGGGTCCGGACCTTCGACGAGGCCGTCCCACTCGTCGACCGCCTCGCCCCCGAGCACCTGGAGATCGAGACGCAGGATGCGGAGGCGCTCGCCGCCAAGGTGCGCAATGCCGGGGCGATCTTCCTCGGCTCGCACACGCCGGAGGCGATCGGCGACTATGTCGGCGGCCCGAACCACGTCCTGCCCACCGCCCGGTCCGCCCGGTTCTCCTCCGGCCTCGGGGTGCTCGACTTCATGAAGCGGACGACGATCCTCGCCTGCACGCCGGAGAGCTTGCGGGCGCTCGGCCCGGCGGCGATAAACCTCGGCCGGTCCGAGGGCCTGGAGGGGCACGCCCGCTCCGTCGCGATCCGGTTGAACCTGTGAGGTTTTGGGGATGGCGGAGAAGCAGCGCGGGCCGAACCGCCTCGCGAAGGTGAGCCTGGACGAGGCGTCCATTGCCCGCGGCAACCCGGATCAGGAGCACGAGCGGGCCATCGCGCTCTTCGACATCCTGGAAGACAATGTCTTCGCGATCCCGGGCCGAGAGGGCCCCTACGCCCTGACGCTGGGCCTCGTCGAGAACAAGCTGTCCTTCGCCATCACCACGGTGGAGGGCGAGCCGGTGATGACGCACCTCCTGTCGCTGACGCCATTCCGTCGGGTGATCCGCGACTACGAGATGATCTGCGAGAGCTACTACAACGCGATCCGCACCGCCTCGCCATCGCAGATCGAGGCGATCGACATGGGTCGGCGGGGCCTGCACAACGAGGCGTCCGAGACGCTCAAGCAGCGGCTCGACGGCAAGGTCGACCTCGACCACGATACGGCCCGCCGCCTGTTCACCCTGATCTTCGCGCTGCACTGGAAGGGCTAGGGCGCCCTCCGCGCCGACCGGCGATGGCTGAGCCCGTTCCAGAGCCTCCTCCCGACGCCTCTCCGAAGAGGCGGCGGGTGCAGTCCGTCCTGTTCATGTGCAATTACAACGCCGTGCGCTCCGTCGCGGCGGAAGCGATCGCGCGCGCCTATTTCGGCAAGTCCACCTATGTGCAGTCGGCCGGAGTCCGGTCCGGCGAGCCCACCGATCCGTTCATGATCGCGGCCCTCGACGAGATCGGGATCGATGCCAGCCGACACCGCCCCCGCACCATCGAGGAGTTGGAGGATTGGGAGGGGCTGAACTTCGACCTGATCATCACCCTGGCGCCGGAGGCCCATCACCGGGCGCTGGCCCTGACGCACACGCTCGCGGCCGATGTCGAATACTGGCCGACCCCGGATCCCACGCTGGTGCAGGACGCGTCCCGGGAGCAGCGTCTCGAGGCCTATCGTGAGGTCCGCGACGGGCTCACCCGGCGGATCAAGGCCCGTCTGAAGGCGTAGGCGGGCGGCGTCTCTTCCTGACGATCGCGCATCGCCGACCGGCGGATCGCCGATGCCGTGCCTGCGGACTGTCGCGCGCGGGGTTCCGCGGGTCCGCCGCGTCAGCCGCGATCGCCCACCAGCCAGGCCCGGATCCGGCCGGCGAGGAGCGGCCGGGCGCGAATGACGTCGTCGCCGTCGAGGAGCGGCGAGTCTGCGAGCGTCGCGAGATAGGCGTCCTCGGCGCTGCGGCAGGCGCGGAAGGCAGCGTCTACGGCCAGATCCCGGTCCGTCAGCGCGGCTTGAATCCCGAAGTTGCGGCTGACGCAGTCGCGCCACGCAGCGTGGCGGAGCTCGGTCTCGCTCGCGGCCCGCGCGGTGCCGCAGGCCGCGGCGACGAGGACGATCGCGAGGAGCGGGGCCGGCATCACGTGGCGGGCTCGCGGCATCGTTCAGGCACTCCGTCACCCGACAGAGTGGCGGCGCAGGGTTATCAATCCGTTAAGATGTGGTGCCCGCGGCGCGGGTTCCACTGCCGGAGGTGGGCCTTGATCAGCGGTTGGCGGTGGTGACCGGGGAGGTGACGCCGCCGAGCGAGACCCAGGCGACGGCGTCCTGGCTCTCGCGCTTGATGAACACGTAGCCGGTCTTGTGCCAGGGCAGGATCGCGTTGGTCTTGTTGTCGAGCACCAGGTCGCCCCGGTCGGTGATCAGAGTGAGCACCGCGTGGCCCTCGCCCTTCTCGTCGATCACCACGGTCATGCGCATCGCCCGCCGCGGCAGGCCGGCCTGGGCCAGCAGATGGCGCTTGAGCAGCTGGAAGTCCTCGCAGTCGCCGATGCCGTCCTCGGCCAGATCCCACCGGTCGGCCACGTGCAGGTGGTCCTGATCGGTCATCGGCTCGACCGCCTTGTTGACCCGCCGGTTCACCGACACGATCGTCGCCCAG
>NZ_FPBW01000027.1:0-97361 GCF_900116795.1 Methylobacterium sp. UNCCL125
CCGAGATGTCGTTGACCGTCTCGATGATGTCGCCGATCGTCTGGGTCTTCTCCGACAGGCTGACGATGTTGCCGGCCACCGCCTCCGCCTGCTCGCGGATCGCCTCCATGGCCTTGGCGGTGTCGGAGACGGCGCGCAGGCCTTGGCGGGAGGTCTGCGCGGTCGCCTGGGCGGTGGCGATCACCTCGGTGGCCCGCTTGCTGATCTGCGCGCCCGAATGGGTGATCTCGTCGACCGTCGCCGCCGTCTCCTGCACCGCCGCGAATTGCTGCTCCACCGAGGCCGCCTGCTCCTGCGCCGAGGCGCGGATCTCCGCCGCCGCCGCGTTCAGATCCGCCGTCGCCGCCCGGTTGGTCCGCGCCAGATCCGACAGACCCGCAACCATCGTGTTGAGACGCGCTGAGAGCTGACCGATCTCGTCGCGGCCGCCCGCGATCAGCTGGCCGGACAGGTCGCCCTCGCCGACGCGGGCGACAAAGGCCATGACCGACTCCAGGGGGCGCACCACCGCACGGCTGATCAGCCACGTGATCAGGAGCGCCAGCAGCACCGAGGCGGCCAGGGTCAGGTAGATCGAGAGGCGCGAGCGCTCGTAGACCGCCTGCGCGGCGCGCTGGCCCAGGGCCATGCTGCCGTCGAGTTGCGACCGGAGGTTCTTGATCCCGTCGAGGAAGGGCGCCTGCAGGCGGCTGATCTCCGCGTTGCGGGCCTCGACCGCCGCGACATCCTGCTGGGCGATGGCGGCGAACTGCGCTTCGCCCTGGGCCTTGACCTCGCGGAAGAAGCCCTGGACCGTGTTCGCCGCGGCGGCGATGCGGTCCCAGGCCGCGATGCGCTCGGCGGAAATGCCCTGCGCCCGGTACTCGCCGGCGAGCTGGATCGTCGTGGCGAGCCGGTTCTCCACCTGGGCCGCGGTCTGGCGCCAGGCCGTGAGGGTCTCGCCGGTCTGGGCCGGGCGGCCCTGAGCCTGCATCAGCATCCCGATCACGGCGGTGCGGCGCAGGAGACCGAGATCGCGCGCCTCGTTCCCGAGATCGTCGAGCTGGCGCAGGACCGTCATGTCCCGCCGGACGATCGCGTCGGTCGTGTCGCGCACCGCTCCGATCTGCTCAAGGGCGTAGAGCCCGAGCGCCACCACCACGGCGGTGATGGCGAAGAAGCCGAGAAGGATGCGTTTTCCGATCGAGAGCGACACGGGCGGGGAGGGCTCCGGTTGGGGCAGGCGGCCCGTTTCAGGGCAGGGCGCGGCGCAGGAGACGGGGGAGGTCGATGACGACGAAGTCGGGGCGGCCGTCGCCGACCGCTCCGGAGGCGGAGCCCGGCGCATAGACCGAAGCGGCCTCGTTGCCCAAGCCGTCGGGATCGACGGCGGCCTCGCCGGAGGCGGCGACCCGGGCGATGCCGAGCACGCGGTCCACCGCGAGGGCGAGGGGCTGCGGATGGGGCCCGCGCAGCACGATCAGATGACCCTCCGACCCCGCATCCGATGCCGCGTCGGGCCGGCCGAGAGCCCGGGCGAGGCTGAGGACCCCGACGATCCGCCCGGACAGTGCGATGAGGCCGTCCAGCGCCGGCACCGCGCCGGGCATCGGCGTGCAGGGGCGTGACGGGAGGACCTGCGCGACGGCTGCCAGGGGCAGGCCATAACGCTCGCTGCCGCAGGCGCAGACGAGCTGGTCGATGTCCAGGCCGGCGGCCGCCGCGACCGCACCGCGGCGGGCGAGGGCGACCGCGCGCTCGGCGCGCAGATCCCGCTCCGGCCGCGTCCGCGGCCGGGCCTCCTGCGCACTCGGGCGTGCCCCCATCAGGACCTCCTGCTGTCGGTGACGCCGAGCGCGGCGCGGGCCGCGGCCGCACTGGCCGCGATCTCGCCGGCGGAAGCGCCGTCGCCTTCGGGCAGCGCCGTGTCCGGGCCGAGGGCTTGACTCAAGGCGACGGCATTGTCGAGGGCGCGAACGGCCTCGTGCGGGCGCTGCAGCGCGATCAGCAGCAGGCCGAGGTGATAGTGCGCCATCACGAAGCCCCGGTCGAGGTAGAGCGCGGCCCGAAGCGCCCGCTCGGCCTCGGCGTCGCGCCCGAGGGTATGGGCCAGCAGCCCCTCGTAGAAGCGCAAGGCCGTGTCGGTCGGATCTCGATCCAGCGCGGTCCGCAGGGCCCGCCAGGCCGCGCCGGTCTCCCCGGCATCGGCGAGCGTGCGGATGCGGTCGAGCCCTCCCGCCTCCTCCTCGGCCGACCAAGCGTCCGGGGGCCCCGTCTCGGCGGAGATCGTCTCGGCGGAGATCGTCCCGGCTGCGGCATCGGCAGCCGGGTTCGGGGCGGGATCGGCAGCAGCGTCGACGGCCGCGTCGACGGCCGCGGCGGACGGGGTCGGGATCCGGCTGGGCTTCTGGCCGCACGGCTCCGCCCCCTGTGGCGCCGGACGGGGCGGATTCGCCGCCGGCACGGCGGCCAGGGCGAGCGGCGGCGCCTCGGGGCGAGGGCGGTAGGCCACGGTGCCGGGCAGGCTGACGGCGTCGAGGAAGCTCGCGAAGGCGGGACTCGGCTCGGCGTGGCCGAGCAGCAACCACCCGTCCGGCCGCAGCCTGCGGCCCAGACCGCGCACCACGGCGGCCACCGTCCGGGCCTCGAAGTAGATCAGCACGTTCCGGCAGAGGATCAGGTCGAAAGGCTCGCCCTGCGACGGGACGGGGGCGGCAAGGGTGAGCAGGTTGCCCCGCTCGAACCGGACCGGTCCGCGGAATTCCGGCCGCAGGGCGTAGCCGCCCTCGCGCCGGATGCCCGGAGCGGCCGGCAGACGGGTGAAGTAGCGCAGCCGGTCCTCCAGCGGCATCGTCCGCAGGGCCCATCGGCCGTACTCGGCGGCGCGGGCGGTGGCCAGCGCCTCGGTGCTGATGTCGGTTCCGAGGATCGCGACCCGCCAGTCGGGCAGGGCATCGCCGAGCAGTTCGTGCACCAGGATCGCCAGGGAATAGGGCTCGGCCCCCGTGGAGCAGCCCGCACTCCAGATGCGCAGGACGCGTTCGGAGGCCCGGGCGGCGATCAGCGCCGGCAGGATCGTCTCGCGCAGCGCCTGGAACTGCTCGGCGTAGCGGAAGAAGAACGTCTCGCCGACGGTGATCTCGGCCTCGAGCCGGGCCCATTCCGCCTCTCCCGACGCGCCGTCAGACAGGAGACCCGCGTAAGCGGCGCAGTCGGCCACGGCCGCGGCGCGGAAGCGGCGGTGCAGCCGCTCGATCAGCAACTCGTCCTTGTCGATGTAGTAATGATGGCCGGTGCGCGCGATGATCCGCGCCTTGAGGGGCGCGTAGGCGGGATCGGCACCCAGATCGGGACGGGGACTACCCGGACGGGCCATCGCGCGGTCAGACGGAGTGCGGCAGCGCGGCGAGACGTTCGGCGGCGGCCCGCGTCAGGGCGTCGACGCGGATGCGTTCCTGCGCGGTCAGGAGACGCTCCGGCGCCAGCGCGTGGACGAGGCGCTCGCCGAGGACCAGCTCGGCGGCGACGCAGCCGTTGAGGGTATCGGCCTCCTCGGCCTGCCGGATCGCGGAGTCCGGGACGGTCATGAGATCCGCCACGCGATCGACGAGATAGGCGACGGCCTCGCCCTGCATCAGCGCGAGGTGGGCGTAGAGGCCGGGCGCCGCGACCGCCGGGCGCAGGCCCAGCAGGGTCGCCAGATCGATCACCGGAATCGGCGCGCCGCCGAGATTGAGGAAGCCGAGGAGCCAGCCTCCGGCCGCGGGGGGCGTGTGGAGATCCGGGAGCGGCAGGATCTCGGCGACCGCGCTGCGGGGCAGGGCGCAGGCCGTGCCGGCGACATCCAGCAGGAGATAGGCCGAACCGCTGCTGGCCACCGCCACCCGCTCCCCTCGTGCTCGGTCGCGGCCGGGCCGGGACGGGACGCGACATAGGCCGAGTTAACGCTCCCGGCAATTGTGCGCTGCAAGGGCGGGGACTGCGGAACCAAGTCTCGTCTGGGCCGCTTATTTTCCGACGCAGCGGCAACGCGCCTGACGAGGTGCGACGCTTTGCCTGCGCCGGTCTACGCCAGGGATTGATGATGAGGAAACTTCTGTTGGCCGCCGCGTCGCTGACGCTCCTCGCGGGCTCCGCCTACGCCCAGGGTAACTCGCCCTACAACGCCTCTGGCGCGCAGGCCGGTGGCCCGCGCGGCGGCATGGAGCGCGCCGGCGAGGCCGCCGCGATGGAGCAGGGCGCCGCTCCGGCCCAGCGTCCGATGATGCGCAAGCGCATGAAGCACAAGAAGATGATGAAGCATCACCGCCGGATGCGCCACAACATGTGATCGAAGGGCCCCAGGGCGTGCCGGAGACGGCACCGCCCGGGTGGCTTGGCCTGTCGCATGCGCGGCAGGCCTTTTTTGTGCCCGCTCGCCGGCGGGCCGGGCGTCCGCGCCCCCTTGAATCATAGTTCGGACCGCCGGCGGTTGCGGGCCGGCCGCAGGCGGTCCAAGCTTGCGCGGCGGCCTTCGACAACGAAAAATGTTCGCAAACGAACATCGGCCGAACACCGATACAGCGGTGCGGCGGCCGGAGGCAACGCGAGGGAGTATCGATGTCACGACCGCTCGACCGGAGATCCGACGACAGGGTCGAGGCGACCGGCGTCGAGGGGCGACGCAGCGCCATCGTCACGGCGGTGCGGCAGCGCGGCTTCGTCACCATCGAGGCCCTGGCGACGCAATTCGGCGTCACCGTCCAGACGATCCGCCGCGACCTCAACGAATTGAGCGCCGAGGGCCGCCTGGAGCGCTACCGCGGCGGCGGCGGCCTGCCGTCTAGCGTCGAGAACATCGACTACGCCGACCGCCGCGTCACCCTGCTGCCGGAGAAGAGCCGGATCGGCCGCCTCGCGGCGAGCCGCATCCCGTCGCATTGCTCGGTCTTCATCAACATCGGCACGACCCCGGAGGCCGTCGCCCGGGAGCTGACCCGGCACGACGATCTCAGCATCATCACCAACAACCTCAACGTCGCGATCTCCTTGGCCGAGGCCACCGAGTTCCGCATCGTCGTGGCCGGCGGGACCGTGCGCAACCGCGACGGCGCCGTGCTGGGCCAGCTCACCTGCGACACGCTCAGCCAGTTCCGCGTCGACGTGGCGGTGATCGGCATCAGCGGCATCGACGCCGACGGGGCGCTCCTCGACTACGATTACGAGGAAGTCCGGGCGACGCAGACCATCCTGGCCCATGCCCGCAAGACCTTCCTGGTCGCCGACCACACCAAGTTCGGTCGTCGGCCGATGGTTCAGGTCGGGCGCCTGGAGCAGGTGGACACCTTCTTCACGGACCGGATGCCGCCGGCCGAGGTGGTCGCGCTCATGGAGCGCCAGGGCGTCACCCTCGCGGTGGCCGACAGCGCGGACGAACCGTAACGAACATCCATTTTTTCGCTTGCGAAAACACAGGGCCGTGTCAATATTATGCCAACCCGCCATCAGGGCGGCCTTGGAGGAACCATGGCGGCAGCAACGCGCCAGCGCGAGCCGTCCGACGCCTACGATCTCCTGATCGTCGGCGGCGGCATCAACGGCACCGGCATCGCCCGGGACGCAGCCGGCCGGGGCCTGTCGGTCCTGCTGGCCGAGCGCGGGGATCTCGCGGGATTCACGTCGTCCTCCTCGACGAAGCTGATCCATGGCGGCCTGCGCTACCTCGAATATTACGAGTTCCGTCTCGTCCGGGAGGCGCTGGCGGAGCGCGAACGGCTGCTGCGGCTCGCGCCGCACGTGATCTGGCCGCTGCGCTTCGTGCTGCCCCACGACGAGGGCCTGCGCCCGGCCTGGATGCTGCGGCTCGGCCTGTTCCTCTACGATCATCTGGCGCGGCTGCGGACGCTGCCGGGCTCCCACGGCGTCGACCTGCGCAGCTCCGATTACGGCGCGCCGCTGCAGAAGCGCCTCAAGCGCGGCTTCGTCTATTCCGACTGCTGGGTCGAGGACAGCCGCCTCGTCGTGCTCAACGCCATGGATGCCCGCGAGCGCGGCGCCACGGTGCTGACCCGCACCGGCGTCGTCTCGGCCCGGCGCGAGGGCGACGGCTGGGTCGCGACGCTGCGCGACGAGCGCGGCGGGACCGAGCGCACCGTCCGGGCCAGGGCGGTGGTGAATGCCGCCGGCCCCTGGGTCAGCGAGACGCTCGGCGGCACGCTGGGCATCAACAGCCGCGCGGCGGTCCGCCTGATCAAGGGCAGCCACATCGTGGTCAAGCGCCTGTTCGCGGGCGATCAGGCCTACATCCTGCAGCAGCCCGACAAGCGCATCATCTTCGCGATTCCCTACGAACGGGACTTCACGCTGATCGGCACCACCGACGTCCCCTACGAGGGCGAGCCCGGCCCGGTCTCGATCTCGCCGGAAGAGACCGACTACCTGTGCGGCTGCATCAACCGCTCCTTCGACACCAAGATCACCCCGGCCGATGTGGTCTGGAGCTATTCGGGCGTGCGCCCGCTCTACGACGACGCGGCCGAGAACGCCTCGGCGGTGACCCGCGACTACGTCCTCGACGTCGAGGACCAGGGCGGACGGGCGGCGGTACTCTCGGTCTTCGGCGGCAAGATCACCACCTACCGGCGGCTCGCCGAGCACGCGCTGGAGAAGCTGAAGCCGTACTTCCCGGCGCTCAAGAAGGCCTGGACCGGCGACGCGGTCCTGCCCGGGGGCGCCATGAAGGATGCCGATTTCGACCAGTTCCTCGCCAAGCTGAGGGCCGAGAAGCCGTTCCTGCCCGACGAGACCGCCCGGCGCCTCGCCCGCGCCTACGGCACCCGGGCCCGGGACATCGTCGGGACCGCGCAATCCATGGCCGATCTCGGCGAGGTCTTCGACGGCGGGCTCACGGCGGCCGAGGTCGATTACCTGCGCACCGAGGAATGGGCCGTGACCGCCGAGGACATCCTCTGGCGGCGCTCCAAGCTCGGCCTGCGCACCAGCGCGGACAGCGCGGCGCGCCTGACCGCCTACCTCGACCGCAAGGCCGAGGCAGCCTGATCTTTTCGGCCCCGATCCGGCGCCAGACCGGTCGGGCATCACAGGGGAGGGAACGATGAGCCGTTACGTCGGGGCCATCGACCAGGGCACCACGAGCAGCCGCTTCATCGTGTTCGACCGCGAGGGCAGCGTGATCGCGCTGGCCCAGGCCGAGCATGCGCAGATCTACCCGGCGCCGGGCCATGTCGAGCATGACGCCGGCGAGATCTGGACCAAGACGCAGGCGGTGATGCGCGAGGCGCTTGAGAAAGGCGGGCTCCAGCCCTCCGATCTGGCGGCCGTGGGCATCACCAACCAGCGCGAGACCACGCTGATCTGGGACCGGACGACCGGCAAGCCCCTACACAATGCCCTGGTCTGGCAGGACACCCGCAACGACCGGCTGGTGGGCGAGTTTGCCCGCGACGGCGGCCGCGACCGGTTCCGGGATCTCACCGGCCTGCCGCTGGCGAGCTATTTCTCCGGACTTAAACTCCGCTGGCTCCTCGACCACGTCGCGGGGGCCCGGGAGAAGGCCGAAGCCGGCGACGTGCTGTTCGGCAACATCGACACCTGGCTCGTCTGGAACCTGACCGGCGGGACGGCGGGCGGCCTTCACGTCACCGACGTGACCAATGCCAGCCGCACGCAGCTCATGTCGCTCAAGACCCTCGAATGGGACGACGGCATGCTTGAGACCTTCGGCATCCCGCGGGCGATGCTGCCAAAGATCGTCTCGTCGAGCGAGGTCTACGGGGAGACCAAGGCGCCCTTCGCCGGCGTGCCGATCGCCGGCATCCTGGGCGACCAGCAGGCGGCGCTGTTCGGCCAGACCTGCTTCGCGCCGGGCGAGGCCAAGAACACCTACGGCACCGGCTGCTTCGCGCTGATGAACACCGGCACCGAGCCGGTCCCGTCGAAGGCCGGCCTCGTCACCACGCTGGCCTACCGCCTCGACGGGCAGAAGCCGGCCTACGCCCTCGAAGGCTCGATCGCCATCACGGGTGCCCTGGTGCAGTGGCTGCGCGACAACCTGCACATGATCAAGGATTCCGCCGAGGTCGAGACGCTCGCCACGACGGTCGAGGACAACGGCGGCGTCTACTTCGTGCCGGCCTTCTCGGGGCTCTACGCCCCGCACTGGAACGAGGGTGCCCGCGGCCTGATCATCGGGCTCACCCGCTACGTCAACCGGGGCCACATCGCCCGCTCGGTGCTGGAGGCGACCGCCTTCCAGACCCGCGAGGTGCTGCAGGCCATGGCCAAGGATTCCGGCATCCCGGTGAAGGAGCTGCGGGCCGATGGCGGCATGGTCGCCAACAACACGCTCATGCAGTTCCAGTCCGACCTGCTCGACGTGCCGGTGGTGCGCCCGAAGGTGGCCGAGACCACCGCGCTCGGCGCCGCCTACGCGGCGGGCCTCGCGGTCGGCTACTGGAAGGGGCTCGACGATCTCAAGCGCAACTGGGGCGTCGACAAGCGCTGGACGCCGAAGATGGATGCCGGCCAGCGCGAGAAGATCGCCGCGGCCTGGGGCCGGGCGGTGCAGCGCTCCTTCGACTGGAAGACCGACGAGGATTGACGAACGGCTCTCGGGCCCGTGCGCGGGCTCGGGGTCCGTCGTGATCCGATCCCGCCCGCCGCGACCTCATCCTGAGGTGGGGCGCAGCCGCCTCGAAGGAGGCCTCCACAGATCGCGCGGCCGGCTGGAGGCTCTTTCCAGGCGGCCGCTCCGCGCCCGAATCTCAGGATGTGGGTGAAGACCGGAAACGGTCGGACATTCGGTGACCGCCTTCGGCGGCCACACGCTCGCACAAGCTTTTAACTCTTACAAAAAAGCAGCGAACGGGGGAGACAAGACTATGACATCACCATTCCTGGGCGAATTCCTGGGTACGATGACCTTGATCGTGCTCGGCGACGGCGTGGTCGCGGGCGCCCTGCTCAAGCACTCCAAGGGCGAGAATGCCGGCTGGATCGCCATCACGGCAGGCTGGGCCTTCGCGGTCCTCGCCGGGGTGTTCGTGGCCAACGCCACCGGCAGCGCCGACGCCCACATCAACCCCGCGGTCACGGTGGCGGGCGCCGTCAGTTCCGGCGATTTCAGCAAGCTTGCCACCTACATTCCCGCCCAGATGCTCGGCGCCTTCGTGGGCGCCGTGATCGTCTGGCTCCACTATCTGCCGCATTGGGGCGCGACCCAGGATACCGGCCTCAAGCTCGCCTGCTTCTGCACCGGTCCGGCGATCCGCGACGCCAAGGCCAACTGGCTCTCCGAGATCATCGCGACCTTCTTCCTGATCCTGACGATCTCCGCCCTCGTGACCACCACGCTAGGTTCCGCGGGGGCGATCCCGCGGGGCGTCGCACCCTACATGGTCGGCATGCTGGTCTGGGGCATCGGCCTGTCGCTCGGCGGCACCACCGGCTACGCCATCAACCCGGCCCGCGACCTCGGGCCGCGCATCGCCCACGCGGTCCTGCCCATCGCCGGCAAGGGCTCCTCCGACTGGGGCTACGCGCTGATTCCCGTGGCCGGCCCCGTGGTCGGGGCCGTGCTGGCCGGGCTGTTCGTACGCCTGCTCGGGATCTGACGGAAATCCCGCACCCTCAACCGCCGCGGGGCGGCCCGGCGTCGCGGCGGTTTGCGGCGCGACGCCTTGGGCCTTAAGTCAGGGCGATCCCGACCGCGCCCACTGGCGCCTCCCCGCGGTGTGGCAGCCCCCGACCCATGGCCGTCGTCCTCGACATCCTGAAGAACGATCCGCGCACCGCGCGCCTGCGCCATCCCGAGAAGGCGCACCGGCCCGACCAGCCCGTCCAGGCCAAGAAGCCGGACTGGATCCGCGTGAAGGCGCCCGGCTCCAAGGCCTGGACCGAGACGCAGAAGATCGTGCGCGAGCACGGCCTCGTCACGGTCTGCGAGGAGGCCGGCTGCCCCAATATCGGCGAGTGCTGGGAGAAGCGGCACGCCACCTTCATGATCATGGGCGACACCTGCACGCGGGCCTGCGCCTTCTGCAACGTCCGCACCGGGCTGCCCGACGCCCTCGACGCCGCGGAGCCCGAGAAGATCGCCGATTCGGTGGCGAAGCTCGGCCTGCACCACGTGGTGATCACCTCGGTGGACCGGGACGACCTGAAGGACGGCGGCGCCGAGCACTTCGCCCGCACCATCGCGGCGATCCGCCGGGCGAGCCCCGGCACGACCGTCGAGATCCTGACCCCCGACTTCCTGCGCAAGGACGGGGCTCTGGAGGTCGTCGTCGCCGCCAAGCCCGACGTGTTCAACCACAACCTCGAGACGGTCCCGGCCAAGTACCTGACGGTGCGGCCCGGCGCCCGCTACTTCCACTCGGTGCGCCTGCTCCAGCGGGTGAAGGAGCTCGACCCGACGATCTTCACCAAGTCCGGCATCATGGTCGGGCTCGGCGAGGAGCGGAACGAGGTGCTCCAGCTGATGGACGACCTGCGCTCGGCCGACGTCGACTTCCTGACCATCGGCCAGTATCTACAGCCGTCGAAGAAGCACCACGAGGTCGTGCGCTTCGTGCCGCCCGACGAATTCAAGGCCTACGAGACCACCGCTTACGCCAAGGGCTTCCTGCTGGTCTCGGCCACACCGCTCACCCGCTCGTCGCACCACGCCGGCGAGGACTTTTCGCGCCTTCAGGCGGCCCGCCTCGCGAAACTGTCGCCCGCGCTCTCGGCCTGAGGAAATCCCAACACCATGCCGTCCTTCCGGGTCACCCGCGCGGTGAAGCACACGCCGCAGCAGATGTACGACCTCGTCGCCGACGTGGAGCGCTATCCCGAGTTCCTGCCGCTCTGCGAATCCCTGCGGATCATCCGCCGCCAGGACATGCCCGACGGCGGCCAAGTGCTGATCGCCGAGATGGGCGTGGGCTACAAGGCGATCCGCGAGCGATTCACCACCCGGGTCACCCTCGATCCCGCGAACCTCAAGATCGTGGCCGAGTATATCGACGGTCCGTTCCGGCATCTGGAAAACCGCTGGCTTTTCAAGGATGCGCCGAACGGGGGGTGCAACGTCGACTTCTTCATCACCTACGAGTTCAAGAGCCGCACCCTGGGGCTCCTCATGGGCACGATGTTCGACCGGGCCTTCCGCAAGTTCACCGACGCCTTCGAGGGGCGCGCCAACCGGATGTACGGCGCCGGAGCATAGGCCGCACCGTCAACGCGCTGCGAAGCCCGCAGGGCCGGCCCTGGATGGCTCCGCCGCGTTCGGGGAAGGGGCGTCAGGCGCGCAGCGGCGCACGCACGTGCTCGGGCCGCACGCCCATGCCGATCATCCGCGCCGGCAGGACCTGCAGTCGCGGCAGGGCATCGAGGAGGCGCAGCGCCAGGGGCGCCCGGAACGGCGCATCGGCCGCGAGGGACGCGGCGATCACCCGGGACTGGATCATCCGCTGGAGCGCCTGGGTCGCCCGGACCGGGAACATCCGCCGGGCCTGGACCCGGGCGAGATCGGCCTCCGAGAGCCGGCCGGCCCGCAGGGGCTCGACCAGGAGGTTGGCCGCCGCCACCGCATCCTGGATCGCCAGGTTGATCCCGACGCCGCCCACGGGCGACATCGCGTGCGCGGCATCGCCGATACAGAGCAGCCCGGGTCGGTACCAGCGGTCGAGCCGGTCGACGGTGACGGTCAGGAGCTTGACGTCGTCCCAATCGGCGATGGCCGCGGTGCGGTCGGCCAGGAACGGCGCGATCGCCGCCACCGCCGCGCGGAAGGCCGGCAGGCCCTTCGCGCGGAGCTCCGCGTCGCCGCCCTTCGGCACCACGTAGGCGCATTGCCATAGGTCGCCCCGGTCGAGGGTGATCAGGATCCGCCCCGGACCGAACCGTCCGGCCGCCGCCTCCGGGTCGCCATCCCGGCGCGGCAGGCGGAACCACAGCACGTCGATCGGCGCCCCGAAGGCCCGGGGCGTAAAGCCCGCGCGCGCGCGCATCCGCGAGTGACGGCCATCCGCACAGAGCACGAGATCGGACCGGATCTCCACCGGCCTATCCGGCCCCTCGGCCCGCACGCCCGCGATCCGACCATCCGCCTCGATGAGATCGCGGGCCTCGGTCCGGCGGAGCAGCCGGAACCCCGAATACTGGGCCGCCGCGCCGGCCAGAAAATCCAAAAAGTCCCATTGCGGCATGAAGGACAGGAAGCGGTTCCGGGTCGGCAGCCGGCTGAAATCGGCGACCCGGTAGCTGCGTCCGTCGACGACGCCCGAAAAGGTCTCGACGCGCCGCTGGGGGAGGGCGCGGAAGCGCTCCGTGAAGCCCAGCTCGTCCATCAGGTCGAGGGTCGAGGGGTGGATCGTGTCGCCGCGGAAGTCGCGCAGGAAATCCGCGTGCTTCTCCAGGACGGTCACGTCGATCCCGGCGCGGGCGAAGAGCAGTCCGGCCATCATCCCGGCCGGGCCGCCGCCGACGATGCAAAGGCGCGTCGTCACCCTGTCCATGGACGTCCCTCCCGGGTTGCGGTCAGCCGCGAATGGCCTCCTCCAGAAGGCCGAGGGCGTCGGCGACCGCGGCGCAGCGGATGCCCGCGCGTCCGAGATCGCCGTAGCGACGCTCCAGAAGGCGGATGCCGCCCTCCCGCTGGGCGAGGCCGAAATGCACGAGTCCGACCGGTTTCTCGGCGCTGCCGCCGCCGGGTCCGGCAATGCCGGTGATCGCCACCGCGACGGAGGCCCGCGATGCGGCGAGCGCGCCCGCGGCCATCGCTCCCGCCACCGGCGCGCTCACGGCACCGTGCTGGCGGATGAGATCCATCGGCACGCCGATGGATTCGGCCTTGGCCTCGTTCGAGTAGGTGACGAACCCGCGCTCCACGACGGCCGAGGAACCCGGTACCGCGGTCAGCAGGCCCGCCACGAGCCCGCCCGTGCAGGATTCGGCCGTGGCGATGGTGCGCCGGGCCGCCGTGAAGGCCGCCACCAGCGCCGCGGCCCGCGCGAGAAGCTCTGCGTCTTCGATCATCGCGAACGGGCTCCCGTCGGGCGGCCGCGCCCTATCTCGTGTTGTGACCCAAGGCCGAGCCCGGCTCAAGGACCGGCGGCCGCCATCGGAGACACCCATCCATGATCTTCCCCGCGACCACGGCCGTCTTTGCCGGGCTGCTCGCCCTCGTGTACCTCGGCCTCTCGGGCTGGGTGATGGCGAGCCGCGTCTCCGGCAACGTGCTGTTCGGGGACGGGGGCGACGAGACGATGCTCAAGCGCGTCCGCTCGCACGCCAATTTCGCGGAATACGTGCCCCTGGCGCTCATCGTCATCGGCCTTCTGGAGGCGAGCGGCGGCGGCCACACTCTGGTCCAGGCCCTGCTGATCGCCCTGCTGGTCGGCCGGATCCTGCACCCGATCGGGATGTTCGCGCCCCCGAACTCCCCGCGCCAGTTCGCCTGCCGGGGCGGCGGCATCCTGCTAACGATGGCGGCTTTGGCCATCGCGGCGATCGCGCTGCTGCTGCGGGTGGCCTAGGGCCGGCGGTCGCACGGCTCGGCAGCCTCGGGGGCTGCTTTCGACACGGCGCAGTCGGGATGCGGCACGACTTGCTTTCCCGCGCGCCGGCCTTCCACTGCCTCGATGCGCATCAATCGGACCGAGCTCGCCGATCTCGGAACCTTCCTCGCCATCGCGCGCCATCGCAACTTTCGGCGTGCGGGCCTGGAGCTTGGCGTCAGCGCCTCCGCGTTGAGCCACGCGCTCAAATCGATGGAGGCGCGCCTCGGGGTGCGGCTGGTCAACCGCACCAGCCGCAGCGTCACCCTTACCGCGGCAGGGGAAGATCTGCTCGCGTCCCTGGATGCGCCTTTCGCAGCGATCGGCTGCGCACTCGACCTGCTCAATCAGCACCGCGAGCCGGCCAAAGCCACAGGCCGGATCCGCCTCAATGTGCTCGAACATGCGAGCACGCTGCTGCTCGCCCCTGTGCTGCCCCTCTTCCACGAACGCCATCCGCGGGTCGAGATCGACGTCCGGGTGTCCAACGACCTGCTCGACGTGGTGGACGCCGGAGCCGATGCGGGCATTCGGTATGGCGGAACGGTTCCCCAGGACATGGTGGCACAGCGCCTGTCGGCCGATCTGCGCTGGGTCGTGGTCGGTCGGCCGTCCTACCTTGAGCGCCACGGGACGCCCGATCATCCCCGCGACCTCGCGGCTCACCGATGCCTGCGCATCCGCCTCGGCGACGACAGCCTCTACCGATGGGAGTTCGAGAGGGAGGGCGAGGCGATCGCGCTCGACGTTCCAGGGGCGGTCACGCTCGACAACACGCAATTCGCCCTGACCCTGGCGGCGGCGGGCGGCGGGCTTGCCTATCTTCCGGAACCCTGCGTCGGACCGTCAGTCGCCCGCGGCGAGCTACGCATCGTGCTGGCAGACTGGGTCGTCGCGGGGGCCGGCTTCCACCTCTACTATCCCGGACGTCGCCAGTTGCCGACGGGATTGCGGCTCCTCGTCGACCTGATCCGCGAGGTGAGACCGCTTGGCCTGTAAGGCCAATGCCATTCGGCGATGAACTCCGCTCATCGCCTCATTGAAGGGGACACGGCTGACCCGAACGCTGCGCGATGTCTACGTCAGGCCCCTCATCGAGGTCAGCGAGGACATCAGGACATGCGCCGTTTCCCAGGAAAGGTCGCTTTCGTCACGGGCGCCGCCAGCGGCATCGGCCGGGCTACCGCCATCGCCTTCGCGAGGGAGGGGGCTCAGGTCGCGATCACGGACCGCGCCGAGGCGCCGCTGGAAAAACTCAGGGCCGAGATCGAAGCGGACGGCGGCGCGGTGCTGGCGATCCGCTGCGACGTGTCGGTCCCGGCGGACGTGGAAGCAGCGGTGGCCAGCACCGTCGCGCAGTTCGGCCGCCTCGACTGCGCCTTCAACAATGCAGGCATCGAGAACAAGGCCGCTCCGGTCCACGAGATCGCTCTGGATGAGTGGGACCGGATCCTCGACGTCAACCTGCGCGGCACATTCCTGTGCATGAAGCAGGAGATCGCTCAGATGCTGCGCCAGGGCAGCGGCGTGGTGGTGAACACCGCGTCCGGTGCGGCCATCAGGGGCGTGGCGGGAGGGGCGAGCTATGCCGCCTCCAAGCACGCGCTCATCGGCCTCACCAAGTCCGCCGCCCTCGACTATGCGAAGTCGAACATCCGGGTGAACGCCGTCCTGCCGGGGAACATCGAGACGCCGATGATGGACCGCTTCACCGGCGGCGATATCCAGAAAGCCATCGCTCTTGAGCCGGTCGGGCGACTGGGCAAGCCCGAGGAGATCGCGGACGCCGTCCTATGGATGTGTTCGGACCTTGGTTCGTTCGTGACCGGCGCGTCGATCTCGGTCGATGGAGGCTGGTCGCTCTAGGCGACGTCCGGAACGCAGGAGAATCGGACCGATGGACATCAAGCGCAGCGGAAGCCAGCCGTCGGGTCAGGGACCGTCCGCGTGGTTCACCGGCACGGTCCGGATCGACCCACTTCACAGCGCCCCCGATCCGGCCCGGGTTGCCATGGCGAGCGTGACCTTCGAGCCGGGTGCGCGCCCGGCGTGGCACACACACCCGCTCGGCCAGACGCTGATCGTCACGTTCGGGCGCGGGTGGGTCCAACGTGAAGGCGGCCCCATCGAGGAGATCGCACCGGGCGACGTCGTCTGGTTCGAGCCGAACGAGCGACACTGGCACGGAGCGACCGCGTCCACGGCGATGACACATATCGCCATCCAGGAGCGCCTGGACGGCGAGGCGGTGACGTGGATGGAACAGGTCACGGACGGAGCGTACGACGGTCCCTGAGCCCGTGATGCGAAGTCCGCCTTTGACGTTCGGCCGCCGACGGCAGACCGTCGCAACGCCACCCAGGGCAGCGCCTCCGAGGGTCGCGCCGCCGATCCACACCCGAGGCTTCGGGCTCGATGGGCCGCCGGCGCGCCGACGACGTCAGCCCTGCCGCATCGCGGTCTCGGCCTGCGCATCGAGGGCGGGACCGTCCTCCTCGGGCAGCCGCACGGTCGCGGCGGCCTGGGCGGCGAGGCCTTCGGCCCGGCCGACGAAGCCGAGCTTCTCGGTGGTCGTCGCCTTGATGGAGACCGCCGAGAGCGGCACGCCCGCAATGGCGGCGATGCGCGCGCGGATCTCTTCGCGGTGCTTCCCGATGCGCGGCGCCTCGGCCAGCACGGTGATGTCGAGGTGGTCGATGCGGCCGCCGCGGGCACGGACCAGCCCGCAGGCATGGGCCAGGAACTGGTCCGAGGACGCCCCGCGCCAGCGCTCGTCGGAGGGCGGGAAATGGGTGCCGATGTCGCCGTCCGCGATGGCGCCGAGCAGCGCATCGGTCAGGGCGTGCAGCGCCACGTCGCCGTCGGAATGGGCGAGGACGCCCCGATCCGCGGGGATCTTCACGCCGCCCAGCCAGACATGGTCGCCGGTGGTGAAGGCGTGCACGTCGAAGCCGGTGCCGAGGCGGGTCACGTAGGTGGTCATGGCGCGGGCTCCCGGCGCTGGCAATTCGGTGGTCTCGGTCGCGAAGGCGCGGTCCGCCTCGATCAGGTCGGCGGGCTGGGTGATCTTGCGGTTGGCGACGTCGCCCGCAAAGACCACCACCGGCAGGCCGGCCCATTCGGCGAGCGCGCCGTCGTCGGTGAAGCCGTCGAGGCCCTGCGCGGCGGCGTCCCGGTGGGCGGCGAGCAGCGGACCGAAGGTGAAGGCCTGGGGCGTCTGCACCGCGCGGAGGTGCTCCCGGGGCGGCGTCTCGTGCACCCGGCCGATGCCGGGCGCGATATCGACGACGCGCTTGACCGTGTCGGTCACCGGGACGCCGGGTACGGCCGCGCCGTGATCCCGCCCCGCCGCGATCGCCCGGGCGATGAGCGCGGCGTCCACGTAGGGGCGCGCCGCGTCGTGGACTAGAACGATCTCGGGCGCCGACCCGACCGCCAGGGCTTCGAGCCCGGCGCGCACGGAGAGCTGGCGGGTCGCCCCGCCCGCCACCGGCGCCGTGATCTTCGCGCGGATTGCGGGTGGAAGTTCGTCCAGGCAGTTCCGGAAGAAGTCCGCCGCGTCGGCGGCGATCACCGGCTGGATGCGCGCGATCCCGTCATCCGCGGCGAGGGCCGCCAGGGTGCGGGTGAGGACCGCCTGTCCGCCGACCCGGCGGTACTGCTTGGGCGTGCCGCCGCCGATGCGGATACCGCGGCCCGCGGCCACCACCACCGCGGCGACGCCGGCTCCCGCGCTGACGGGTCCGATGGCTGGCGTGCCGGTGGCGGACATGGGCGACGAACTCGTGAGGGCCTGAGGAGCGGAGGGGCGGCCGGCGCGCGGGCCAGCGCTGCCGCCGGAAGCCTGCCGCAGAGGGTGCCTGTCGTTTAAGCGGGGGAGGGCCCGAAATCAACGCGCGGTCCCGCTTGCCAGCGGGCCGGGCTTGCCTCATTGTTGTGCAGAATGACGACTGACCATTATTTGAGCGCGCTGCGCCGCGAAGGTGCGAAGGCCGGAGCGGCAGACGCCGCCCCGCTCTGCCTGCTTGCCCCGCTTTCGGGCGTCACCGACCTGCACATGCGCCGCATCGCCCGCCGCTGCGGCGCCGACGCGGTCATCTCCGAGATGGTGGCGGCGCGGGAATTCACCCGCGGCTCCTGCGAGGCCACCCTGCGCGCGGAAGGCTCCGGCGTCGACCTGCACGTGGTCCAGCTCGCGGGCTGCGAGGCCGCCCCGATGGCGGAGGCGGCCCGGCTGGCGGAGGCCGGGGGCGCCCACGTGATCGACGTGAACATGGGCTGCCCGGCCAAGATCGTCACGGGGATCGCGTCAGGCTCGGCGCTGATGCGCGACCTCGACCACGCCGAGCGCCTGCTCGCGGCCGTGCGGGGCGCGGTGTCGGTCCCGGTGACCGTGAAGATGCGCCTCGGCTGGGACGACGCGAGCCGCAACGCCGCCGATCTCGCCGCCCGCGCCGAGCGGCTGGGCCTCAACGCCGTGACCGTCCACGGGCGGACCCGGCAGCAATTCTACAAGGGCCGCGCCGACTGGGCGGCGATCCGCTCGGTGGTCGCGGCGGTGTCGATCCCGGTGATCGCCAACGGCGACGTGACCGACCTCGCCAGCGCCCGGGCCTGCCTCGCGGCGTCCGGGGCGGCGGGGGTGATGATCGGCCGGGCGGCGACCGGCCGGCCCTGGCTGGTCGGGCACATCGCGTCGGCCCTGGCCGGGCGGCCGATGCCGGAACCGGCACGGGCCGATCAGGCCTCCCTGGCCGCCGAGCACTATGCGGGGCTCCTGTCGCTCTACGGCCGGGACATGGGCGTGCGGCACGCGCGCAAGCACCTCGCCGCCTATGCCGAGACCGGAGGGGCGCTGGACCCGGCCGAGCGCGCGGCGCTGCTCACCACCACCGATCCGGCGACGGCCCAGGCCCTGCTGGCCCGGGCCTTTGCGGGCTCGGCGGATCCTGTCCAGGAGGCCGCGTGAGCGACGATTCCCTCCCGCAGGCGACCGGCAGCCGGCGCGACACCGCCGCCGAGGCCGTGCTCAACGCCCTGCCGCTGCCGGTCCTGACCATCGGCGGCGACGAGCAGATCCTCCACTGCAACCACGCCGCGGAGGCCTTCTTCGACTATTCGGCGCGGCTGATGCAGCGCCGGCGGCTGCGCGACATCATCCCCTTCGCCTCGCCGATCATCGCCCTGGTGGCCGAGGTCCGGCGGCGGCGCGCCAGCGTCAGCGAGTACCGGGTCGAGCTGACCCAGCCCCGCCTCGGCCTGGAGCGCAGCGTCGACGTGTTCGCGACGCCGCTCGGCGACGATGGCGACGCCGTGGTGATGATGCTCCAGGAGCGGACCATCGCCGACAAGATGAACCGCCAGCTCACCCATCGCGGGGCGGCGCGCTCGATGGTGGCGCTGGGCGCGATGCTGGCCCACGAGATCAAGAACCCGCTCGCCGGCATCCGCGGCGCGGCGCAGCTCCTGGAGAGCACCGGCGCCGAGGAGGACCGGCTGCTCACCCGCCTGATCTGCGACGAATCCGACCGGATCGTCCGCATCGTCGAGCGCATGGAGCTGTTCGGCGACGAGCGCCCCTCGGATCGCGGTGCCGTCAACGTTCACGGGGTGCTCGATCAGGTGAAGCGCTCGGCGCAGTCGGGCTTCGCGCGGCATATCCGCTTCATCGAGACCTACGACCCGTCGCTGCCGCCGGTTCTCGGCAACCGCGACCAGCTGATCCAGGTGATCCTGAACCTCGTGAAGAACGCCGCGGAGGCGATCGGCCCGGACGCGGTCGAGGGCGAGATCACCCTGTCGACCGCCTTCCGCACCGGCCTGCGCCTGCAGGTGCCGGGCTCCCGCGAGCGGGTCAGCCTGCCGATCGAGGTGGCCGTGCGCGACAACGGCCCGGGCATCTCGGCCGACCTGCTGCCGGACCTGTTCGATCCGTTCGTCACCACCAAGGCACAAGGATCCGGCCTCGGTCTTGCATTGGTGGCCAAGATCGTCGGCGATCACGGTGGGATCGTCGAATGCGATCCTGCCCCGCGCCGCACGGCGTTCCGCATCCTTCTGCCGATGTCGAGTGCCCGGGACGGGCGCGAATCGGCGGTCGATCCGTGATGTCGATCCCCGAATCCGGCCCCCCGTCGGAGGTCTGAGTAGAGAGTCATGCCGAACGGCCACATCATCGTCGCCGACGACGACGCCGCAATCCGCACCGTGCTCAACCAAGCGCTGTCACGGGCGGGCTACGAGGTTCGCTCGACGGGCAATTGCGCCACCCTCTGGCGCTGGGTCGCGCAGGGGGAGGGCGACCTCGTCATCACCGACGTGGTGATGCCCGACGAGAACGTGTTCGACCTGCTGCCGCGCATCAAGCGCGTGCGGCCGGAACTGCCGATCATCGTCATGAGCGCGCAGAACACCTTCATGACGGCGATCCGCGCCTCGGAGCGGGGTGCCTACGAGTACCTGCCCAAGCCCTTCGACCTGAAGGAGCTGATCGCCATCGTGGGCCGAGCGCTCTCGCGTCCCCGCGGCGCGGCGCCGGCCGGGGCGCCCCCCGAGAACGAGGACATCCCGCTGGTCGGGCGCTCGCCCGCCATGCAGGAGATCTACCGGGCGCTGGCCCGGCTGATGCCGACCGACCTCACCGTGATGATCACCGGCGAGTCCGGCACCGGCAAGGAGCTGGTCGCCCGGGCGCTGCACGATTACGGCCGCCGCCGCACCGGCCCGTTCGTGCCGGTCAACATGGCGGCGATCCCGCGCGACCTGATCGAATCCGAGCTGTTCGGCCACGAGAAGGGCGCCTTCACGGGGGCCCTACAGCGCTCCGCGGGCCGGTTCGAGCAGGCCGAGGGCGGGACGCTGTTCCTCGACGAGATCGGCGACATGCCCATGGAGGCGCAGACCCGGCTGCTGCGCGTCCTCCAGCAGGGCGAGTACACGACCGTGGGCGGGCGCGTCCCGATCCGCACCAACGTCCGGATCATCGCGGCCACCAACAAGGACCTGCGGGTCTCGATCCAGCAGGGCATCTTCCGCGAGGACCTGTTCTTCCGCCTCAACGTCGTGCCCCTGCGGCTGCCGGCCCTGCGCGAGCGCTCCGAGGACGTGCCGGACCTCGTCCGCCACTTCTTCGTGCTGGTCGAGCGCGAGGGCCTGACCCGGAAGACCCTCGACGGGGACGCCATGGAGCGTCTCAAGCGCTACCGCTGGCCGGGCAACGTCCGCGAGTTGGAGAACCTCGTCCGCCGGCTCGCCGCCCTCTACCCGCAGGAGACGATCACCGGCCCGGTGATCGAGGCCGAGCTCGACACCCTTCCGCTGGCGACGCCCGCGGCCCCGGCCGCCAACGGCGCAGCCCGCAAGGCCAACGGGGAATCCGAGAGCCTGTCCAGCGCGGTGGAGCGCCACCTCTCGGATTATTTCTCCGGCTATCGGGACACCCTGCCACCCCCCGGGCTGTATCACCGGATCCTGCGGGAGATCGAAGGCCCGCTGATCGGCGCGGCGCTCGCCGCCACCCGCGGCAACCAGATCCGCGCGGCGGAACTGCTCGGCGTCAACCGCAACACCCTGCGCAAGAAGGTCCGCGACCTCGACCTGCAGGTGTTCCGCACGGCGCGTTAGCGGCGGCCGGCCGGACGGCTGCTTCGCGGCCGCCGCCGCGCTCCGGCGCCTCGGGATGCGATCCGGGGCGGGACAGGCGTGACGGTGCTCAGCGGCCCGGCAGGATCGGGTCGCCGCGCATCAGCGCGTGGAGCCGCTCGGTGTCGAACCCGTTCGGGATGCTGGGCACGGCCGGCTTCGGCGCGGGCGCGGCCTTGACCGGAGCCGGGATCGACCCCGTCGCCGACGGCTCGGCCTGGGCGGCGCGGACCACGGGCGCCGGCGCCAGATGGGCGAGCCGATCGGCGCTGACGAGGGCGACGGTCGCCGTCGAGACGAGGACGAGGACGGCGCCGAGGAGGGAACGCAGGATACGCACGCAACGACCCGGGACGCGACTTGAGACGGCAACAGATTTACGGCGCGGCCGTTAACGAAGCCCCACCCTCAAGTCTTCGGGAGGCGATATTGACCAACGTCCAGGCCACCGCGAGCGACAGCCCGTTCATCCAGGGCCGCAACGCGCGCCTCTACGGAAAACCCGTGAGCGAATGCCCCTATCCGGAAGGCTCCCAGGAGCGCGCCGCCTGGATGGAGGCCTACGAGGAGGCCGCCGTCTCCGATTCGCCCGAGACCCCGTGAGCGCGGCAAACACGGCGTCTCAGGGCTGCGGAACGCCGCGTCCGGCTTGACCTCGCCGGATGCGGCGCGCTTCGTGCGGTGCACCGCAACGCGATCACCGAGCCTCGATGTCCCTGAAGCCTTCGCCCGACGCCCAGCAGACCTTCGCGCCCGCGACGCGCCTCGTGCATGCGGGCCGCGATCCGGGCGAGCAGCACGGCTTCGTGAACACGCCGATCTATCGGGGCTCCACGGTCCTCTATCCGACCTACGACGCGATCAAGAACCGGCGCGGGCGCTACAATTACGGCACCTCGGCGACGCCCACCATGGACGCGCTGACGACCGCCTGGACGGAGCTCGCCGGCGCCGCCGGCACCGTCGTGACGCCCTCGGGCCTCGCGGCGCTCACCGTCGCGCTGATGGCCGCGGTCTCGGCGGGCGACCATCTCCTCGTCACCGATTCCGCCTACCGGCCGACCCGCCAGTTCTGCGACGGCGTGCTGGCGCGCTACGGCGTCGAGGTCACCTATTACGACCCGATCATCGGGGCCGGCATCGCGGACCTGATGCGCCCGAACACCCGGGCCGTGCTGGTCGAGGCCCCCGGCTCGCAGAGCTTCGAGATGCAGGACGTTCCCGCGATCGCCGAGGTCGCGCACGCCCGCGACGCCTGCGTGATCATGGACAACACCTGGGCGACGCCGCTGCTGTTCCCGCCGCATGAGCGCGGGGTCGACATCGCCGTGGAGGCCGGCACCAAGTACCTGAGCGGCGGCTCGGACCTGCTGATCGGCCTGACCTCCGCCAACGCGCGCTACTACCGGGCCGTGCGCCGCACCTTCGACCATTTCGCCATGTGCGCCGGCGCCGAGGACATCTTCCTGGCGCTGCGCGGCCTGCGCACCATGAACCTGCGCCTGCGCGAGCACGGCCGCGCCGGGCTGGAGATGGCCCGATGGTTCCAGGCGCGGCCCGAGGTGCTGCGGGTGCTCCATCCCGGCCTGCCCGAGGATCCCGGCCACGCGATCTGGACGCGCGACTTCGCGGGCGCCTCGGGCCTGTTCGGCGTGATCCTCAAGCCGGTGCCCGAGGTGGCTTTGGCCGCCATGCTGGACGGGCTGCAGCTGTTCGGGATGGGCTTCTCCTGGGGCGGCTTCGAGAGCCTCGTGATCCCGTTCGACTGTGCCGGCTACAGGACCGCCACGAAGTGGGCGCCCGGCGGACCGGCCCTGCGCTTCCATATCGGCCTCGAGGACACCGCCGACCTCAAGGCCGACCTCGATGCCGGCTTCGCGCGCCTGCGGGCCGCCACGTAAGGCGGATCGGGGCGCCGACGGCGGGGGGCGACCGGCGACGACGCGGCTGCATTTGACCTTCCCGCCCGATCCTGATTGACCGGCCCGGCATGACCACGAGCCTCTCCGCCGACGGCGCTCCGCGCCTCGCCCCAGTCGACCGGATCGGCCGCGGACTCGACGCGCTGAGCCTCACCCATGGCCGGGCCGTCGCCGCCCTGCTGGCGCTGTGCCTGATCCTGTTCCTGCCGGGCCAGATCTCCCTGCAGCCGATGGATCGGGACGAGCCGCGCTTCGCCCAGGCCTCGAAGCAGATGCTGGAGAGCGGCGACCTCGTGGATATCCGCTTCCAGGGCGAAGCGCGGCACAAGAAGCCGGTGGGGATCTACTGGGCCCAGGCCGCCGCCGTGGCGGCCGGCGAGGCGCTGGGCGTGCCCGGGGCCCGCACCAAGATCGCCCTGTACCGCATCCCCTCGCTGATCGGCGCCATCGCCTCGGTGCTGCTCGCCTACTGGGCGGCGCTGGCCTTCCTGCCCCGCCGGCCCGCACTGCTGGCGGCCGCCCTCTACGGCGCCTGCCTGATGCTCTCGGCCGAGGCACACCTCGCCAAGACCGACGCCCTGCTCGCCGCCTGCGCCACCGCGAGCCTTGCCGCACTCGCCCGCGCGTGGCTGGCGCCGCGGGACGGCACACCGACCTCAGGGCCGACCTCCGGACCAACCTTTGCGGCATTCTGGCTCGGGATGGCGGTCGGGATCCTGGTGAAGGGGCCGATGGTGCCGCTCTTCGTCGCGCTGCCGGCGCTCGGCCTGTCGCTTCGGGCGCGATCCGCCCGCTGGCTGCTGCCCCTCCGGCCCTGGCCGGGCCTCGCCCTCACGCTCCTGCTGGTGGCGCCCTGGTTCGCGGCGATCACCTGGAAGAGCGGCGGCGCCTTCTACGCCGAGGCCGTCGGGCACGACATGCTCGGCAAGGTCGGCGGGGCGGCGGAGCGGCACTGGGGGCCACCCGGGGCCTACGCGCTCGTGTTCTTCGCCACCTTCTGGCCCGGGGCGGCCTTCGCGGCCATGAGCCTGCCCTTCGCGTGGCGGGCGCGGCGGGAGCCCGCCGTGGCCTTCCTCATCGCCGCGGTGCTGCCGGCATGGCTGATCTTCGAGGCGGTGCCCACCAAGCTGCCCCACTACGTGCTGCCGCTGATGCCCTGGCTCGCGATCCTCACCGTGCTGGCGTTGTCCCGCGGAGCGCTGGATCCGCGCCTGCGGGGCGCGCGCCTGACGGCCCTGCTGGTGCCGGCGATTCCGGTCGCGCTCAGCCTCGGCCTCTGCCTCGCGGGCTGGCGCCTCGACGCCCACACCATTCCGTGGCCGGCTCTGCCCCTCCTCGCCGCCGCCTGCGCGGTCGCGATCCTGGCCTGGCTCGCCTTCGCGCAGGGATCCGCCGAGCGCGCCCTCGCGCTCGGGGTCCTGGCCTCGGCCCTGCTCGGTCCGGCGGTGCTCGGCGTGGCGCAGCGTTCGCTGCCGGCTTTGAAGGTCTCGCCCCGGCTCGCGGCCCTGCGCGACCGGGTGCCTTGCCCGAACCCACAGGTGGCGAGCCTGGGCTACCGCGAGCCGAGCCTCGTGTTCCTGATCGGCACCGGCCTCGCCCTGCCGCCCGACGGCGCCGCGGCGCGATCCTTCCTGGAAGGCGGCGGCTGCCGCCTGCTCTTCGTGGAATCCCGGGACCGCGACGACTTCAACGCGGCCTGGCCAGTGGGGCGCGGCGCACCCGCCCCCCTGGCGGAGGTCGAGGGTTTCAACCTCAATACCGGCCGCCGTGTCTTCGTGACGGCCTACGCGGTGGCCCCGTGAACGCGAATCCCCATCTCAGCGTCGTCGTGCCGGTCAAGAACGAGGCCGGCAACATCGCGCCCCTGGTGGCCGAGATCGAGGCCGCCTGCGCGGGGCTGGCCTTCGAGCTGATCTACGTGGATGACGGCTCCACCGACGGCACCCCGGCGGCCCTCGCGGCGGCCCGGGCCGGGCGCCCCTGGCTGCGGGCGCTGCGCCACGCCCGGAGCGGCGGCCAGTCGGCGGCGGTGCGCAGCGGCGTCCTCGCGGCCCGCGGCGCGATCGTCGCGACCCTCGATGGCGACGGCCAGAACGATCCGGCCTTCATCCCCGCCCTGCTGGAAGCCCTGGAGGCGGCGGGGCCCGGCGCCGGCCTCGCCCAGGGTCAGCGGCGCGGCCGCAAGGACGGCCCGTTCAAGATGCTCCAGTCCCGGATCGCCAACGGCGTCCGCGGACGGATCCTCAACGACGCCACCCGCGATACCGGCTGCGGCCTGAAGGTGTTCCGGCGCGCCGTATATCTCAGGCTGCCGTATTTCGACGCCCTCCACCGGTTCATGCCGGCCCTGGTGGCCCGGGAGGGCTTTTCGGTGGTCCACCGCGACGTGGTCGACCGGCCGCGGCTGACGGGGGTGTCCAATTACGGCCTGTTCGACCGCCTCTGGGTCGGGCTCCTCGATCTCGCCGGGGTCTGGTGGCTGATCCGGCGCAAGCGCGCCGATCCGCGGCCCGAGGAGATCGTCGACCCGGCCGGCCAACCCGCAGACCAGGACGTCGGATGCTGATCCAGCTCGCCCACGATCTGCCGGCCTATTTCTACGACGTGTTCGTCACCCGGCTCGACTTCTGGCTGGTCTTCGGCATCGTCGCACAGGTGGTGTTCGGCTCGCGCTTCATCCTGCAATGGATCGCCAGCGAGCGGGCCGGGCGGAGCGTGATGCCGCTGTCGTTCTGGTTCCTGTCGATCCTCGGCGGGCTGATGACCCTGGTCTACGGGTTCGTGCGCCGCGAGCCGGTGATCATCATCGGCCAGGGGCTCTCCACCGGGATCTACCTGCGCAACCTCGCGCTGATCTTCCGCGAGCGGCGGCGGAGGCGCGGCAACCCGTGAGCCGCGCGCCGCTGCCCGCCTATTACGACGACCTGGACGCGACGTTCGCGGCGCTGTGGGGCCATCTGGCGGACGGCGCCGCGCACGGCCGCAGCGGGTTTCACCTGCCGGTGGTGGCGACGCTCGGCGCGGCGGGCGGCCCGCGGCTGCGCACGGTGGTGCTGCGCGCCGCCGACCGGGATGCCGGAACCCTCCGGTTCCACTGCGACCGCCGCTCCGACAAGGCCGCCGAGATCCTGGCGAACCCGGCCTGCGCGCTCACGGCCTACGACGAGGCGACGAAGATCCAGATCCGCATCGAGGGGCGCGCCGCGCTGCACGTCGACGACGCGGTGGCCGAGGCGGCCTGGGCCGGGTCCCGGGCGATGAGCCGGGTCTGTTACGGGAGCGAACCCGGCCCGGGCACGGCCCTGCCGGCGGGGGACGCCTACGCCCTGCCGGACGAGGCCGCGGCCGGGGCGCTGGGACGGCCGCATTTCGCCGCCGTGCTGGTCCGGGTGGAGCGCCTGGATTTCCTCTACCTCGACCGCCGCGGTCACCGGCGGGCCGCCTGGCACCGGTGCGGGTCGGCATGGCAGGGCGGCTGGCTGGCCCCCTGAAAGAGTGCCGCCGCGCGGGGAAGATGTCGCGCGCGCGACGGCCCGCCGGGGCGCACTCGTCCGAACACGCGGAACGTGCCGCGATTCGACGCGCCGACGGTTGAACGCGAAATCAATCCACACGTCCCGGATGAAAGATTGCGCGACAATCCCATTCGATGTCCGATCCGTCCCAAGCCCCGCGTTCGCAATCGACTTCGCCATCCGCTAACACATAAGCAGCGGCAGCGCGGAGTTTTTCCCAGTGCGTCGCCACTTCAAGTTCCCCATTGCCGTCAAGATCGCCTTCGCGTTCGCCTTCATCGCGGTGAATGCGGTCGGCTTTCTATGGCACATCTCCAAACGGATGACCGTGGCCGATGCGGCCTACAGCGCCTATCTCGGCAACGACGCCACGGCGGCCACGATGGCGGCACGCCTCGGACGCGTGGTCTATCAGATGAGCTACGTGGCCTTCCGCACCCTCGGCGAGGCCGATCCGGACGCGTCGGACCGCATCGGCGCCGCGTTCGAGCCCCTTCCGGCCGAAGCCGCACGCCTCCTCGACGGCGTGCGCCGGAACGCCCCGACATTTGACGCTCGGACCGACCGGATCGCGACGCTCCTGGGCACCTACATCGCACTCACCGGCGAGATGTGCGCCATGGCCAAGAAGGGCATGAGCGCCCAGGCCCTGACGCTGGCGCACACGCAGGTGGATCCGCTCCAGAAGACGCTGTTTGCCGCCCTCGACGCCTTCGTGGACGATCTGAGCACGTCGATCCGCACGGGTTCCGCGGCCCTCAGCGCGGACACCCGCACGACCTTGTCCTGGGCGATCAGCCTGTCGGCGGGCGGCATCGCCGCCAGCATCCTGATCGGTGTTCTGGTGGTGCATGTCGGCGTCGCCCGCCCCCTCGGCCGGTTGACGGCCGCTCTGAAAGCCATGTCGGCCGGGCGGCTCGACGCGGAGGTCCCGGAAGCGCGGCGCGGCGACGAGATCGGTGCCATCGGCAGCGCCGTCGCGGGCATCAAGGCCCTCGTCGCGCGGAAGGCCGTCGCGCAGGCAGAGACCGCGCGGCGGCAGGCCGAGGACGCCGCCGCCGACCGCAGCCGGACCCTCCTGCGGCTCGCCGAGGGCTTCGAGCTGACGGTGGGACGCATCATCGGCTTGGTGTCGGAGTCGATCGCCATCCTCCAGACCACCGCCCGGATCATGACCGTCACGGCGACGCGGACCGTCGGCGAATCCACGGCGGTCGCGGGTGCCGCCGAGACGGCCGCGCGCGACGTCGGCACGGTGGCGGCCGCCGCCGAGGAACTCGAAACCGCCGTGGCGGAGATCGGCCGGCAGATCGGCGGCTCGGCCATCCTCGCTCGGAGCGCCGTCGTCGAAGCGGATCGGACCGCGACCCTCGTGCAGGATCTCAGCGCCGCCGCCGCCAAGGTCGGCGCGGTGGTGGAGCTGATCGGGGCCATCGCGCGTCAGACCAACCTGCTGGCGCTCAACGCCACCATCGAGGCGGCCCGCGCCGGAGAGGCGGGGCGGGGCTTCGCGATCGTGGCGAGCGAGGTGAAGGACCTCGCCGCGCAGGCGGCCCAGGCGACGGGCGACGTCTCGGGACAGATCGGCCGCATCCAGGGCGTGACCGATCAGGCGGTCGCGGTGATCGCCGCGATCACCGCACGGATCCGCGAGATCGACGGGGTCGCCGCCAGCGTCGCGGCCTCGGTGACGCAGCAGGAGGCGGCCACCCGGGCGATCGCCCGCAACGTCGTGCAGGCCTCCACCGGCACCCGCGCGGTGACCACCACCATGGCGGCCGTTGCCGCGGCTGCCGGAGAGACCGGGACGGCCGCCGATCGGGTGCAGGCCTGCGCCGCCGCGCTGGCCCGCCAATCCGCGGACCTCGGCGGTGAGGTTCGGCGCTTCCTCGCCACGATCCGCGCGGCGTGAAGACCCGACCGCGACCGCCGGATGGCTGCCCTGCGCGGCACCCCCTGACAGGGACTGGCCCGGCACGCTAAAGCCCGCCGACCCGGCCGCCCATCCGGGTCGACCGGGAGGACGCCGTGGGCCTCGTCTACGCGCTCGCCGCCTATCTGAGCTGGGGCCTCCTGGTTCCGGTGCATTTCCGGATGCTCGGGGCCTACACCCCGTATCATATCCTGGCGGAGCGCATCGTCTGGTCGAGCCTGTTCGCCGGCGCGTTGGCGCTGGTCCTCGCGGCGCGCCACCGCCTGAACCTGCCGTTCCCGCTGCGCAAGCGGCACGCGCTCCTGCTGCTCTCGGCGGCCATGATCGGCGTGAACTGGCTGCTCTACCTCTACGCGGTCAGCAGCGGGCACCTGCTCGACGCGAGCCTCGGCTACTACATCAATCCCCTGGTCAGCGTGGCGTTCGGGCGGGTGGTGCTGGGCGAGCGGCTGCGGCCGGCGCAGGCGCTGGCCATCGGCATCGCCGCGACGGGCGTCGCCGTCGCGGTGGTCTGGGCCGGTGAGCTGCCCCTCATGTCGCTGTCGCTGGCGGTGAGCTTCGCGCTCTACGGGCTCGCCCGGAAGATCGTCGCCGTCGACGCGCTGGTCGGATTCCTGGCCGAGACCCTCCTGCTCCTGCCGGCCGCCATCGTCTGGCTCGTCCTCTCGCCCGAGCCGTTCCTGCCGTCCGCGCCGGGCGACCGCGCGCTCCTGATGCTCACGGGCCTGACCACCGCGCTGCCGCTGATCTGGTTCGCCGCCGCGGCGGTGCGCCTGCGGCTCACCACCCTCGGCCTGCTGCAATACGTGGCGCCCACCTGCCTGCTTCTCCTCAGCGTCCTCGTCTACGGCGAGCACGTCGAGCCGCACCGGGCGCTCATGCTGGCGCTGATCTGGGTGGCGCTCGCGCTCTACACGGTGGACGCCCTGCGGTTTCGCCGCCTGCCGGCCGCGGCGTCGCCGCGGTCGGATCCGGACGCGATGCGTGTATAAGGAATACTGGTATAGGCCGCCGCTGGGGCGGATGACGGGACAGCGTCGGGTCGATGAGCGAGACTGAGAGCGGCCCAGGATCCGTCACGGATGCCGATTACCGCAACCTCGCCGAGACGCTGCCGCAGCTCGCCTGGATCGCCGAGGCTGACGGCACGATCATCTGGTACAACCAGCGCTGGTACGATTTCACCGGCACGTCCCTCGAGGACATGCGGGGATGGGGCTGGCGCACGGTCCATCACCCGGATCACGTCGAGGCGGTGACCGAGCGCTACCGGGCCGCGATCACCCTGGGCCGGTCCTGGGAGGACACGTTCCCCCTGCGCGGGCGGGACGGGACCTATCGCTGGTTCCTGTCGAAGGCGCTGCCGCACCGGGACGAATCCGGGCGGATCCTGCGCTGGTACGGGACCAACACCGACATCACCGGCCGCCGCGCCATCGAGGAGCGCCTGCGCCATTCCGAGCAGCGGTTCCGGGCGCTGGTCGACGCCTCGGCGGCGGTGATCTGGAACACCAACGCGGCGGGCGAGCTGATGCCGCCGCAGGTCCGCTGGAGCATCTATACCGGCCAGACCGAGGAGGCCTACCAGGGCTGGGGCTGGCTGGATGCCGTCCATCCCGAGGACCGGGGTCACGCGGCCGATGCCTGGGCCGCCTCCGTGGAGGCGCGGGCGCTCTACGAGGTCGAGTACCGGCTGCGCCGCCACGACGGGGCCTGGCGCACCATGGAGGTGCGCGGCGTGCCGGTCCTCGCCGAGGACGGTTCCCTCCGGGAATGGGTCGGCACCTGCGTCGACGTCACCGACCGGAAGGAGGCCGAGGAGGCGGTGGAGCGCGCCCGCCAGGCCGCCGAGGCGGCCAACCGGGCGAAAAGCCAGTTCATCGCCAACATGAGCCACGAGCTGCGCACGCCGCTCTCGGCGGTGATCGGCTATTCCGAGATGCTCGGCGAGGAGCTGGAGGATATCGGCCAGGCCGCCCTCCTGCCCGACCTGCGCAAGATCGAGGCGGCCGCGCGCCACCTGCTGTCGCTGATCAACGACGTCCTCGACATCTCGAAGATCGAGGCCGGCCGCATGACCGCCTCGGCCGAGACCTTCGCGGTGGCGGACCTGCTCCGCGATGTCGGCGATTCCACCGGTTCGCTGATGGAGAAGAAGGGCAACCGCTTCGTCCTCGATGCCGGCGAAGGGGCGGGCGCCGATCTCGGGTCCATGCACCAGGATCAGACCAAGATCCGCCAGTGCCTCGTGAACCTGCTCGGCAACGCCGCCAAGTTCACCGAGAAGGGGACGATCACCCTGACGGTGCGGCGGCACCGGGAAGAGGGGGCGGACTGGCTGTCCTTCGCGGTCGCCGATACCGGGATCGGCATGACCGAGACCCAGATCGGGCGGCTGTTCGAGCGCTTCGTCCAGGCCGACGACTCGACCACCCGCCAGTTCGGCGGCACGGGTCTCGGGCTCGCCATCACCCGCGCCTTCTGCGAGGCGATGGGCGGCGACATCGGCGTCACCAGCGTTCCGGGGGCGGGGGCGACCTTCACGGTCCGCCTGCCCGCGATCCTGAGCCCCGAAGATGCGCCGACGGCCGAGGCCGAGGCTCTCACGCCGGTGGAGCCGCACGAGGAGCACGAGACGGTGCTGCTGGTCGACGACGATCCGGCCGCCCGAGAGCTGCTCCAGCGCTTCCTGGAGCGCGAGGGCTTCCACGTCCGCAGCGCCAATGACGGCCGCGCCGGCCTGACGCTCGCCCGGGCGCTCCGGCCGCGGGCGATCCTGCTCGACGTCGAGATGCCCCGCATGGACGGCTGGGCGGTGCTTCACGCCGTGCGCAACGATCCCGAACTGGCCGGGACCCCGGTGATCATGACCTCGGTGGTGGCCGAGCAGGGGCTCGGCCAGGCGCTCGGCGCCACCGACTATTTCGTCAAGCCGATCGACTGGGACCGGCTCAAGGGCCTGATGGAGCGCTATCGGCCCGAGGCGCCGAACGAGGCACGGGTCCTCGTGGTGGATGACGATGCGGATGCCCGGGAGCGCCTGCGCCGCTCCCTCGGCCGGGAGGGCTGGACCGTCGACGAGGCGGAGAACGGCCGGATCGCCCTGGAACGCTTCAGCCAGGCCCGGCCGAGCCTGATCCTGCTCGACCTGATGATGCCCGAGATGGACGGGTTCGGCTTCCTGCGGGCGCTCCGCTCGCGGCCCGATGGCGACGTGCCCGTGGTGGTGCTGACCGCCAAGGAGATCACCACCGCCGAGAAGGAGAGCCTGAACCGGCAGGCCGACCGGGTGATCGCCAAGGGCTCTATGAGCCTCGCGGAGATCGGCCGGCAACTGCGCGTCCTCTACGCGCGTTCGGCGAACGAGCCGGTTCCGGGACAGCTTCAGGGCCTGCTCGCGCAGCTCGCGGAGCAGGAGGGGGGAGAGAGATCATGAGCGATTCCGGGATCGATGCGGACAAGGCGGTGGCCATCCGCCTGCGGGCACGGCTGGCGGTGGTGGAGCGGGCGGCGTGGTTCGGCCTCGTCCACGCCATGAAGACGCGGCCGGCCGAGACCGAAGCCTATTTCGCCTCCGAGCGGGCGCGCTGCACGGAGGGTTTCGGCAGCGGGGCCTGGGCCAAGGATCTCACCGACGCCGAGCGCCGGATGCTGGCCGCGGAGGTGGATGCCGGGCTGGCGCAGTTGCTGGAGGAGGCCCGCGCCGAGGTGTGAGACGCCGCCGCCCCCTCGCGGGCGCGGCGAAGTCCTCCGATTGCGCGACACCGGGAGGCCGCATTCGGTCGTGGTTCGCTTGGCCGCGCGCGAGGACGGCGCGGGCAGCATCGACCGGGATGCCGTGACACTGCCCGTGCGGGACGACCCGCAGGCGGAAGCAGTATCACGCCTGCGCCGGTCAGCCCCGGAGCAGGGTGGGGACGGCGAAGATCTTTTGTAGATCCGGGCCAATCACACGCCATCGCGCATCGGCGCGATTGGCGTCCCGGCAAGGATCCGGCTCGCGCATCAACGTCGCCGTTCCAGCCGCCCGCGCGGCGATCACATCCATACGACGAATGCTCGACATTCAATACAACAACGAGGCTTGAATAATATAAGTTCGGCCAAGAAATGCGTTAGATAGCGACAGGCAAAAGAGCCAGGCCGTCGCGAGACTCCGTGGTCCGGCCAAACCTGCCGGATCCGGCGCGGCATTCGCTATGTCACAGGCTGCGCGCTTGGCCTGCTCACGAAAATTGAGACCGATCATTTCTTCGAGAACAAGTCGAGACATCGCGAAGCGCGAAACCATTCTTCCGGCCTAGTACCAACGGCATGGGCGGCTGGCTGTAGTCCTCAGTATTCCGGAACAACGAATCGTCCGCGTTCACGCCCGGAGCTTCGACGTCGTGGAGGCTCGGAGCTCCGGCGGTCGAAACCGGCAGATTTTGACGCCGTTCGGCAGGACATCCGAGCTTGCCCGACACCTTCAATTTTTGGTTGTTACACCCGGCCGTCTATGGGGGCACGCCCAGAGAATTCTTCACGATGATGATTTAGTTTGCGCACATCTTTGTGGTGCATGATGATCCTATGGATCTCTTCGTCGCAGCCCTTCTGGACAGTCAGGCGGCCGGTTTCGCCCTGGCCGCGATGGTCATCTGCTTTTTCAGTGCGTGGCTGCTCGTCCACTTCATCCGGCAAGCGGAGAGCGCTTCGGCGCGCGTCAGGAGGCGCTGGCAACTTGGAACGGCCGTGGTTGCCGGGACCGGCGTTTGGACCACCCACTTCGTCGCGATGCTCGGGTACCGGACCGACCTCCTTCTGAATTACGAGGCGGCGACGACCCTGGGCTCAGCGGCCGTGGCCATTGTCGCGGTCGGCGGGCCGCTGGCCCTGTCGACGCAATGCGCGCGGACATGGACGCGCGCAGCAGCCGGCGCGGCGGCGGGCTTGGGGATCGGCGGCATGCACCTCATCGGCATGGCCGCGTTGAGGGGCTGCAGCCAAACGCAGTCGCCCGACCTCGACATCCTGGCGAGCCTCATCGGCGGCATCTGTATGGCGTTGGCTCGGACCGTGGCGCGACATGCCCGTCCACCGCTCATCACCCTGTTTCTCATCGTGTCCGCGGTCTGCGGCACGCACTTCATCTCCATCGCCGGCACCACGCTGGTCGGAGCGCGGTCCGATCAGCTCCTGCCGATCATGCAGGTCCAACTCGCTGCCCTCGCCGCGACGGGCGCCGCCATCCTCCTGCTCGGCACATTGCTCGCCCTGCTGGTTGCCAAGCGCTTCGAGGGGCAGGAGGCCACGCACGCGCGAATCCTGGCGACGACATTGCAGAACATGTCGAACGGGATCCTGAAGGTTTCCGGCGCCGAAGTCGTCGAGTTGTACAACGAGAAACTGTGCACGATGCTCAACCTGCCGCCGGGAAGCATGGCACGAGGCATGAGTTTATCGACGTTTCTGGATGTGACCGGCCGCGCCAATGCCTGGGACGAAACCCGCATCGCGCGGGTGCTGGCGAATCATCGGACCTGGATGGCCCGGAGCGAGGAGACGCTCGTCGAGCATACGTTCGACGACGGCCGGATCCTGTCCATCGCCTGTCAGCCCATCGACGATGGCGCGGTGCTGACCTTCGACGATGTTTCGCGGGAGAAGCAGGCGCAGCGAGAGATCCTGCACCTCGCCTACCGTGATCCCCTCACGGGTCTGGCAAATCGCCGCTCGCTCATCGAACACATGGCGCTCGTCCATGAGACCGGACAGGCCTTCACGCTCCTGCTGATCGATCTCGATCGGTTCAAGGCGGTCAACGACACGTTCGGTCACGGCGTCGGCGATCGCCTGCTCGTCACCGTTGCCGCGCGCCTGCGCGCCCTAGCGGGCGCGTCAGGGTTCGTGGCGCGCCTGGGCGGCGACGAGATGGCCGTGGTCACACAGGCGGATGCCGATGCAGCGAGCCGCCTGGCCGAAGACATCATCGTGGACGTCGAGAAGCCGTACGCCTTCAACGACCTCACGGTCATGGTCGGTTGCAGCATCGGCTTGAGCGACAACGCGGATCGGTCGAGTCCGGAAGAGCTGCTGCAGCGCGCGGACATCGCTCTGTACGAGGCGAAGCGTCACGGACGAGGACGCGCGGCGCATTACGCGTCGGGCATGATGGAGGCCGTCGCCGAGCGCCACACCCTGGAGAACGACATCCGGATCGCCTTGACGGAGGGGCAGTTTCATCTCGCCTACCAGCCCATCATGGCGCTCGCCGATGACGCTGTCGTCGGCTTCGAGGCGCTGATCCGGTGGCAGCATCCGACGCGGGGTCTCGTCGCGCCGGCAAGCTTCATCCCGGTGGCGGAGGAGACGGGGCTGATTGTGCCGATCGGGACCTGGGTGCTGGGCGAGGCGTGCCGCCAAGCCACCCGCTGGCAGCCGCATCAGCATGTCGCCGTGAACGTCTCGGCCGTCCAGTTCCGCTCGCCGATGCTTCTCGCCCACATCACCGCAGCTCTGGCCGAGAGCGGGTTGCCGCCGCACCGATTGGAGATCGAGTTGACGGAGACGGCGCTGGTCGAGGACGGGCGTCAGATCGCCCACACCCTCTCCGCCCTGCGCCAGCTCGGTCTCAAGATCGCGATGGATGATTTCGGGACCGGCTACTCGTCCCTCGCACACCTGCGCGATCTGCCTCTGGACCGGATCAAGATCGATCGCAGCTTCGTAGCGGCCGCGCTGACGGACAACCACTCGATGGCGGTGATCAAGGCGATCACCCAGATGGGCCGCGACATGAACATCCTCACCCTTGCCGAAGGGGTCGAGGATGCGGATCAGCTGGCGCTTCTCAGGCGACTGGGCTGCGATGCCGTCCAGGGTTACCTGATCGGGCGCCCGGAACGACCATCGTCATCGCCGCCGCCCGCAATGGCAAGCGGCGCTCGCTAAGGTCGGTGGGACCGTCGGTCACGCTCGGCTCCTCCGAAGGCGGGCCACCGATCCGCAGAAGACGCCCGAGCCGGCCTCTACGCAGACGCGCCGCCTCGAGACCGAAACGACCGGCTCGAGCGCGAGGGCCGGCACCGCCGCCGACATGGCACGCGGGCCGCAAGACACCGGTCCCGCAGTAAGCCCGGGGCTCGGGGCCGCGTCCGAGCCGCCACGCGGGTCCGAGCCTCCCGGCGTCTCGCCAGCGTGCGGTTCCGTTCCGCTCGCCCCGGGGGCACTCCTGTCGGACCCGACGCCGTCGTGCGTCGGCGCCGCCCCGGCGGGCGGCACCGACGCCATCGCTCAGCGGTGGCAGAAGCCCCGCGGGCCGCGGTAGAGGCCGGGCGGGCAGCCGCGGGGCGCGCCGGTCATGGCGCGGCGCATCGCACCACGCGGACCGCGGTTCAGGCGGCAGCCGCCATACGGCCCGCGATGCGCGCCGAACCCGCAACCGCCGCGCACGAGGGTGACCGAGGCGTCGCCGCCGGACAGCGGCGCCACGGGCATCGCCTGGGCGCCGCCGGCGAACAGTGCGACGGACGCGGCGATGATCAGGCCGGTCATTTTCATGAGGAATCCTCCCGTTTGGCACAGGTCGCGGCCCGGCGCGATCCGAGCCACGACACGGCCTTCGGCCGCGCCCTGTAACCCCGGTCCTGCCGCTTCGTTCCGGAGCGGGCGTGGCGGATCAGGCGCCGTAGAGGTCGCGCCAGGCCGGCGGAAGCCCCGCACCCGCCAGGGGCGGCGACGGCGCGAGTCCCGGCAGGCTCGTCGCGGCGAACACCCCGCGCGCCACGGTCCGGGCCAGGACCCGCGCGGCGACATCTCCGAGGCGAGCGAGGTCCACCACCGGGTCGGCGAGGGGCACGGCGCCGGTCGCCACGGCGAAGACCAGATCGCCATCGAGCGGCGTATGGGCCGGCACGAGGGCGCGGGCGAGGCCGTCCTGCGCCGCCACCGCGAGGCGCCGGCACTGCGCCTTGGTCAGCGCCGCGTCGGTCGCCACCACGGCGAGCGTCGTGGCGGCGCCGGGCAGCGCGCGCATCGGGAAGGCGTGGGCTTCGGCGGGAACGTGGGCCGGCGCGCCCAGGCCGCCGAACTCGTCACCCTCCTCGAAGGGCGCGGCCCAGAAATGCGGGCCGTCGCCGACGGTCGCGTTGCCGAAGGCGTTCACGGCGGCGAGGGCCCCGACCCGGAAGTCCGTGCCCGGTACCCGCGCCGAGGCGGATCCGATCCCGCCCTTGAGCCGACCCGTGCGCGCGCCGGTCCCGGCCCCGACGGAGCCCAGGGCGAAGTCCGCGGCCGCAGCCGCGGCGGCCGCGAAGCCCAGCTCGCGGTAGGGCGGGTAGCGCCCCCAGGCCTTGTCGCCGCCGTTGGGCAGATCGAACAGGATCGCGCCGGGAACGATCGGCACCCGCATGCCGCCGACCGGGAAGCCGCGCCCGGCCTCGGCGAGCCACGCCGTCACCCCAGCCGCCGCGTCGAGACCGAAGGCCGAGCCCCCGGACAAGACGAGGGCATCGATCCGTTCCACGGTGCGTTCGGGATCGAGCAGGTCGGTCTCGCGGGTGCCCGGCCCGCCGCCGCGCACGTCGACGGAGGCGACCACCGGATCGTCGAACAGGATCGCCGTGACGCCGCTCGCAAGCCGCAGATCGGTGGCGTGACCGACCCGCAGGCCGGGGATGTCGGTGATGCGATTCTGCAGCATGGGTCGAGCTTGCCACGGCCGGCGATAGGCGCAAATCCGGCCGGGCGCCGTTGACCGCCGCGCGGGGTTACCCAGGTTGGCAGGCGGCAGAGCGCGTCGAGGAGCACGGCATGGACGTTGGATTCATCGGATTGGGGCGGATGGGTCGCGCCATGGCCGCCAACCTCGCGCGGGCGGGTCACACGGTCCGCGCCTGGAACCGCTCGCCCGAGGCCGCGCGCGGCATCGACGGCGTCACCCCCGTGGCGAGCGCCGCCGAGGCCTTCGCCGGCGACGCGGTCATCACCATGCTGGCCGACGACGCGGCGCTCGAAGCCGTGATCGTGGCCGGCGGCCTGCTCGACCGGCCGGAGCGCCCGGGCCTGCACATCGGCATGAGCACGATCTCGGTGGCGCTCGCCCGGCAGCTCGCCGCCGTGCACGAGCGGGCGGGCGTCCCCTACATCGCGGCGCCGGTCTTCGGGCGGCCGGACGTGGCGGAGGCCGGCAAGCTCAACATCGTGGCGGCGGGGGCGGCGGCCCTGATCGACCGCGCGGGCCCGCTCCTCGACGCCATGGGTGCCAGGACCTGGCGTTTCGGCGACGACCCGGCGCGGGCGAACGCCGTCAAGCTCGCCGGCAACTTCATGCTGATCTCGGCGATCGAGGCCATGGCGGAGGCCTGTGCCCTCACGGAGGGCCACGGCGTCCCGGGCGCCGACTTCCTCGACCTGATGACCAACACGCTGTTCGCCGCGCCGGTCTACAAGGGCTACGGCGCCTCGATCGCGCAGAACCGCTACGAGCCGCCGGGCTTCCTCCTCAAGCTCGGGGCCAAGGACATGCGGCTCGCCCTCCAGGCCGCCGAGGGCGCGGGGGTGCCGATGCCCTTCGCGAGCGTGCTGCGCGACGGCCTCATCGAGGCGATCAGCCACGGCGACGGCGAGAAGGATCTCGCGGCGCTCGCCCGCGTCTCCGCCCGGCGTGCCGGGCGGTAGCGGATCTCCGAAGGGCGCCGAAGCGCGAAGTCCTCCGGCCCCGTCTCAGAGCCCGTAGCGGGCGAAGGCTGCGCGCTCCGCGACGGCGGCCATCGCCCCCTCGGCGAGTTCGATCCCGCCCGGCGCGCCGCCCCGGCGCAGCAGGCGGGAGACGAGGCTGCCCCGGGCCTCGGCCACGAGGCGCAGGTCGACCGTCTCGCCGAAGCGGGCGCGCATCGCGGTGCGCAGGTCGCCGAGCGCATCGACGAGACCGAGGGGCAGCGCCTGCCGCCCGGTCCAGACCGCGCCGGTGAACAGGTTCTCGGTGCGGGCCAGGGTCGGGCGCCGGGCGGTGACGAGGCCGGTGAACAGGTCCTGCACGTCGGCCTGGATGCGCTTCAGGCGCTCCACGTCGGCGGGATCCTCCGGGCGGAACGGGTCGAGCATCGACTTCGCCTCGCCCTGCGTATGAACGCGACGCTCGACGCCGAGCTTCTCCAGCAGGCCATGGAAGCCGAACCCCGACGAGACGACGCCGATGGAGCCGACGATCGAGGTCGGATCGGCGATGATCTCGTCGGCCGCGCAGGCGATCATGTAGCCGCCGGAGGCCGCGACATCCTCCACGAAGGCGATCACCGGCAGACGCTTCTCCTCGGCGAGGGCCCGGATGCGGCGGTGGATCAGGTGCGACTGCGCCGGTGAACCGCCCGGCGAGTTGATCAGCAGCGCCACCGCCTTGACCCCCGGCATCCCGAAGGCCCGCTCGAGGCTGCCCGCCACGCCGCCGATCGAGAGGCCCGGACGGATCGGAGACACCGCCCCGATGGTGCCGGAGAGCCGGACCACGGCGACCCGCGGACGGCGATCCCTGAAGCGGCGCGGCAGGAGGGCGCGGACGGAGTCGGGGAACGCGAACGCCATGGGAGTCTTACGCGGCTCGTCGAAGGACCGGGCGGGGGACGGCCCGGATGCGCCTGTCCGGAAACTGGGCGCTTTGCCGCCGCACGCAAGGGCGGCGCATCTGCGCAGTCAGAACGGATCGAACCGTTTGCCGACCTTGGCCGTTTCCGGCAACGGCGCGAGCCTCGTGCCGGCCCGGATCCGCTGGACTCGGACGGGTGCTCACACGGGAGAGAAACGATGCGACCCTGGCCAATCCTGGTCCTCCTCGCCGCCCTGCTCGGCGGGCTGGCGAGTGCGCCTGCGCGCGCGGCGCCCCTGCCGGTCCCGGCGAGCGCCGAGGCCGCAGCGCCCGCCCCCGCCGTGCAGCAGGCCCGCTGGCACTACCGGCGCCACTGGCACCGGCACCATCATTGGCGCCGCCACTGGCATCATCGCCGCCACCATTGGCACCGCCGTCACCATTGGCACCGGCACCACCATTTCCGCCGTCACTGGCACCGCCACCACGTCTGGCACGGCCGCCGTTTCGGTCCCCGGCACGTGACGTTCTACTGAGCGAAGCCCCCCGCGTCCCGGCCCGATCCGGCCGGGACGCGGCCTCGCGGGTGACCTTGCGGGCGGCCTCGGAAAACCTTATTTAACCGTCTGATATCACTGCTCTTCCGTAAGGCCGTTGCGGCGCATCGCGCGCCGCCTGGCCGCCGCGAGCACCGCCCGTCCGGGCCTCAGAACGGAAATCGACTTGGCCGAGAACGATCCGACTGGCGCCGCCCCGCCCGCCAGCGACATCCGCCCCGTCTCCATCACCGACGAGATGCGCCGCTCCTACCTCGATTACGCGATGAGCGTGATCGTGAGCCGGGCGCTTCCCGACGCCCGGGACGGTCTCAAGCCGGTCCACCGGCGCATCCTCTACTCCGCCTTCGAATCCGGGCACCTGCCCGAGCGGAAATACGTCAAGTCGGCGCGCATCGTCGGCGACGTGATCGGTCTCTACCACCCACACGGCGACCAATCGATCTACGACGCCCTCGTGCGGATGGCGCAGGACTTCTCCATGCGCCTCATGCTCATCGACGGGCAGGGCAATTTCGGCTCGGTGGACGGCGATCCGCCGGCCGCCATGCGCTACACCGAATCGCGGCTGGCCAAGCCCGCCACCGCGCTGCTCACCGACATCGACAAGAACACCGTCGATTTCGGACCGAACTACGACGAGTCGCGCGAGGAGCCGACCGTCCTCCCGGCCCGCTTCCCGAATCTCCTCGTCAACGGCGCCGGCGGCATCGCGGTCGGCATGGCCACCAACATCCCGCCGCACAATCTCGGCGAGCTGATCGACGCCTGCGTGGCCCTGATCGACGATCCGGGCCTGACCATCGAGCAGCTCACCGAGATCGTGCCCGGCCCGGACTTCCCCACCGGCGGCATGATCCTCGGCCGCGCCGGCACGCGCCAGGCCTACGCGACGGGGCGCGGCTCGGTGATCATGCGCGCCAAGTCGCATGTCGAGGAGCTGCGCAAGGAGCGCGAGGCGCTGATCTTCACCGAGATCCCCTATCAGGTCAACAAGGCGACCCTCGTCGAGAAGATCGCCGAGCTGGTGAAGGAAAAGCGCGTCGAGGGCATCTCGGACCTGCGCGACGAATCCGACCGGACGGGCATGCGCATCGTCGTCGAGATCAAGCGCGACGCCATGGCCGACGTGGTGCTGAACCAGCTCTACCGGTTCACGCCGCTGCAATCCTCCTTCGGCTGCAACATGGTGGCGCTGAACGGCGGCCGCCCCGAGCTGATGAACCTGAAGGACCTGCTCGAGGCCTTCGTGGATTTCCGCGAGGAGGTCGTCTCCCGCCGGACCAAGTTCCTCCTCGGCAAGGCCCGCGAGCGGGCGCACGTCTTGTGCGGCCTCGCCATCGCGGTCGCCAACATCGACGAGGTGATCCGCCTGATCCGGACCTCGCCGGACCCGAACACGGCCCGCGAGGCCCTGATGGGCCGCGACTGGCCGGCCCACGACATCGCGCCGCTGATCGCGCTGGTGGACGACCCGCGCCACCGGGTCGCCGAGGACGGCACCTACCGCCTGTCCGAGACCCAGGCCCGCGCCATCCTCGACCTGCGCCTGCAGCGCCTCACGGCTCTGGGCCGCGACGAGGTCGGCGACGAGTTGAAGACGCTCGCCGACGAGATCGCCGACTATCTCGACATCCTGCGCTCGCGGGTGCGCATCCAGACCATCGTGAAGCAGGAGCTGATCGAGGTCCGCGAGCAGTTCGCCACCCCGCGCCGGACCGAGATCGTCGACTTCGACGGCAGCGTCGAGGACGAGGACCTGATCGCCCGCGAGGACATGGTGGTGACCGTGTCGCATGCCGGCTACGTGAAGCGCGTGCCGCTCTCGACCTACCGGGCCCAGCGCCGCGGCGGCAAGGGCCGCTCCGGCATGGCGACCCGCGACGAGGATTTCGTCACCCGCCTGTTCGTGGCCAACACCCACACGCCGGTGCTGTTCTTCTCCAGCCAGGGCCAAGCCTACAAGGAGAAGGTCTGGCGCCTGCCGATGGCCGCCCCGAACGCCCGCGGCAAGGCGCTGGTGAACATCCTGCAGCTGCAGGACACCTCCGAGCGCATCACCACGATCATGCCGCTGCCCGAGGACGAGGCGTCCTGGGAAACGCTGGACGTGATGTTCGCGACCGCGAGCGGAAACGTCCGGCGCAACAAGCTGTCGGACTTCACCACGGTGAACCGCAACGGCAAGATCGCCATGAAGCTCGATCCGGGCGACCACATCGTCCATGTCGAGATCTGCCGTCCGGACCAGAACGTGCTGCTGACCACGGCGCTCGGCCAGTGCATCCGCTTCCCCGTCGAGGACGTGCGCGTCTTCAAGGGCCGCGATTCGACCGGCGTGCGCGGCATCCAGCTCGCCAAGGACGACCGGGTCATCTCGATGACGATCCTGAACGCCTTCGACGCCACCGCTGAGGAGCGGGCCGGCTACCTGAAGATGCGTCGCGCCGTGACCGGCGAGGCGGAGGAGAACGGCGAGGCGGAGGCCGAGGACGGCGCCGAGGCCGCGGCGATCTCGCTGGACCGCTACAACGAGATGGGGGCGGCCGAGCAATACGTGCTCACCCTGTCGGAGCGGGGCTACGGCAAGCGCTCCTCGTCCTTCGAGTACCGGACCTCGGGACGCGGCGGAAAGGGCATCACGGCGATGCGGGTCAACGCCCGCAACGGCAGCCTCGTGGCCTCCTTCCCGGTCGAGGCCTCGGACCAGATCATGCTGGTGACCGATGGCGGCCAGCTGATCCGGGTGCCGGTGGACGACATCCGCATCGTCGGCCGCGCCTCGCAGGGCGTGACGGTGTTCAACACCGCCAAGGACGAGAAGGTCGTCTCGGTGGAGCATATCGAGGGCGAGGACGAAACCAACGGCGAAGCCGGGCAGGAGCCCGGCATTGAGGGCAGCATCGAGGGCGGTCCCGAGGAGGCATGAGGCTCCGGCCGTCCCGCCCCGAGGTTCCGTCCCGCGCAAAAATGCTCTAGGTCGGGTCGCGATGACCCGCACTGCCCTCTATGCCGGCTCGTTCGACCCGGTCACGAACGGCCATCTCGACGTGGTCCGCCAAGCCTGCCGGCTGGTGGACCGCCTCGTGATCGCCATCGGCGTGCATCCCGGCAAGGCGCCGCTGTTCTCCGCCGAGGAGCGGGCGGCGCTCCTGACCGAGACCTGCGGGCCGGTGGCGCAGGAGGAGGGCGCGACGCTGGAGATCGTGACCTTCAACGATCTCGCCGTCTCGGCCGCCCGGCGCTGCGGTGCCGCGCTGTTCATCCGCGGCCTGCGCGACGGCACCGACCTCGACTACGAGATGCAGCTCGCCGGCATGAACGGCGCCATGGCGCCGGAGGTGCAGACCGTGTTCCTGCCGGCCTCGATCCAGGTGCGCCCGATCACCGCGACGCTGGTGCGCCAGATCGCCGGCATGGGGGGCGACGTCTCGCCCTTCGTGCCCGCCGCCGTGGCCGCGCGCCTCCGGCAGCGCTTCGCCGCCCATTCCTGAGACTGGAAGGACTTCGATGAACCGACGCCACGCCCTACTCGCGCTCGCCCTCACGCTCGGCACGGCCCCGGCGGCCTGGGCTGCCGACGCCAACACCGTCTACCTCCAGACCAAGGACGGGCGGATCACCATCGAGCTGCGGCCGGACCTGGCGCCCAAGCACGTCAAGCAGATCAAGACGCTGGTCTCGCAGGGCTTCTACAACGGCCTCAAGTTCCACCGGGTGATCGACGGCTTCATGGCCCAGACCGGCGATCCGAAGGGCAACGGCACCGGCGGCTCCAGCCTGCCGAACATCCCGGCGGAATTCACGCAATCGGCCCAGTTCCGCCGCGGCACCGTGGGCATGGCCCGCTCGCAGGATCCGAACTCGGCGAACTCGCAGTTCTTCATCTGCCTCGGCGACGCGCCGTTCCTGAACGGCCAGTACACGATCGTCGGCAACGTCACGGACGGGCTCGACGTGCTCGACAAGATCAAGAAGGCCGCCCCCGGCGCGCCCGGGGGCGCCGTGCAGGACCCCGACAAGATCGTCAGCATGACCCTCGCCGAGAAGGCCAAGTAGCGGCCGCATGCCGGGTCGGCGCGCCGCCTCGCTCCTCCTGCTGAGCCTGATCCCGGCGGCCGCCGCGGCCTATGACGGCGCCCCCTTCTACGGCTACGCCGACGAGCCGGGGGGCGGCTATCCGCTGAGCCTGCCCCAGACCCTGCGCGCGACGATCGCGGTGCCGGTGTCGCGGATGGCGACGCGGCCCGCCGACACCCTGGCCGAGCTCTATCCGGCGCTCGCCGCCTGCTGGCAGGCGCCGGGCGGCCTCGCCCGCCCGGGCGACGGGGCCGGCGATATCGAGATCACCGTGCGGCTCGCGCTGCGGCGCGACGGGAGCCTGATCGGCGCGCCGCGCGTCACATACGCGGCGGGCACCGCGGGCGATCAGCGGACCGCTCTGGTGCGCGGCACCCTCGACGCCCTGGCGCGCTGCACCCCGGTCCACATCACGGCGGGCCTGGGCCGGGCCATCGCGGGCCGGCCGGTGGCGCTCCGCTTCGTCTACCGCCCGCCGGCCTGAGGGCCGGCGCACCCGTTACGGGCGCTGGCCGGATCCGGCGCGCGCCGATACAGTTCCCCCAACCGGAAGGAAAGACTATGGCCGACAACGAGACCATCGTACTGGAGACCACCAAGGGCCGCGTCGTCATCGCGCTGCGTCCCGACCTCGCCCCGGGCCATGTCGAGCGGATCAAGACGCTCGCCGCTCAGGGCTTCTACGACGGCGTGCCGTTCCACCGGGTGATCGACGGGTTCATGGCCCAGACAGGCGACCCGACGGGCACCGGCTCGGGCGGTTCGGACCTGCCGGACCTGAAGGCCGAGTTCAACGCCGAGCCGCACGTGCGCGGCACCTGCTCCATGGCGCGGACCAACTTCCCGCACTCGGCGAACTCGCAGTTCTTCATCTGCTTCGACGACGCCCGCTTCCTCGACAAGCAGTACACGGTGTGGGGCAAGGTCGTGGAAGGCATGGACGTCGTCGACACGATCAACAAGGGCGAGCCGCCGCGCTCGCCGGACAAGATCGTGAAGGCGACCGTCGGCGCCGCCTGATCGTCCCTCACCCGCGCGCCCCGCAAGGCGCGCGGGTGAGCCCCGCGCAAGACCCGGATGCCAGCCTCGCGCGGTGTCCGAGTCCGATACCGGAATGCGCACCTTCAAGCCGGCCTGGTTTGCCAAGGCGGCACGAAAGGCCGGCATTGCCGACCGGGAATTGTGCGCGGCAATCAGAGACGTCGCGAAGGGCCAAGACGACGACCTGGGCGGCGGTTTCTTCAAGAAGCGCCTGAACCGGAACCGACACCGGAGCATCATCCTGACCAAGGTCGGCTCCTATTGGCTGTCTCAGTACCTCTTCGCCAAGAACGATCGTGCCAACATCGATGACGATGAGCTGAGAGCCTTCCGTCAGCTAGCCAAGGCACTTGAGAAGACTTCGGAGGTGGATATCGCCCGCCTCGTCTCGACCGGGCACATCACGGAGATCTGCGATGGTGGGGAAGCGGACATTTAAAGGTGACGCCTTCGAGTCGATTCATGCGACCGCCGCAGCCCTCCATGAGGCTGGTGTGACCGACATGGCGACGATGCGCTGGTTCGACGAAGCATGCCTCACCGCGCCGCCCGCGATCGAGCCAGCTCAGATCAAGCGGCTTCGCGAAAGCCTCAACGTGAGTCAGCCGGTCTTCGCCCGCTATCTCAACACGAGCGAGAGCACGGTCGAGAAGTGGGAGACGGCCGCCAAGAAGCCCAGCGGCATGGCGCTCAAGCTCCTGACGATCGTCCAGAAACATGGCCTTCAGATCCTGACCTGAGTCCGAGCGCTTCCGCCGCGGCCAGATCCTCTGGCGTGTTGACGTTGAGGAACGGGTCCACCGGCTCGACCGGCCAGGACGCCACCGCTGCGCCATGGCGGTCGATGAAGGCGCCGACGCGGCGCTCGCCGCGCCCCAGATAGTCCCGCAGGTCGTCGCGCAGAATCGTCGGCCAGAGGGCGATCGTGAAGTGCCGCCGCGCGCCCGAGGCAGCCAGGGCAATGCCCGATTCAGGGCCGGCCGCGCATAGCCGCGCCACCAGATCCTCCGGCAGGAAGGGCGCGTCGCCCGACACGCTCACCACCCGCGCCATCCCATGTCCTGCGGCGTGTTCCAGCCCGGCGAGGATGCCGGCGAGCGGGCCCGGCTGATCCGGCAGCGGATCCGGCAGGACCGGCCCGGGAAACCCGGAAAACCGGGCCGGGTCGCCGTTGGCGCTGAGGGCGAGCCCCGCCCCGCATTGCGGCCCGAGCCGTTCGACCACCCGCTCCAGCAGGGTCCGCCCGTCGAGGCGCAGCAGCGGCTTGTCGCCCCCGCCCATCCGCCGCGCCTGCCCGCCGGCCAGGATCAGGCCCAGGACCGGAGGGGCGGGCACGGTCTCACTCGAAGACGATCTTCGGCGCCGTCCGCCCGGCCGGCGCACCGGACAGGTTCGCCCAGAGCTGGGCGGCGATCTCCCGATAGACCTTCGCGTGCGGCCCGTCCGGGTCGGTTGCCACCACGGGCCGACCGGAATCCGAGGTCTCCCGGATGGTCATGTCGAGGGGCACCTCGCCGAGGAACGGCACGCCGAGACGCTGCGCCTCGATGCGCGCGCCGCCATGTCCGAAGATGTGCGAGGCGTGGCCGCAATTCGGGCAGACGAAGGTCGCCATGTTCTCGATCACGCCGAGGATCGGCACCGCGACCTTCTTGAACATGGTGACGCCGCGCCGGGCATCGATCAGAGCGAGGTCCTGGGGTGTGGAGACGATCACGGCGCCTGAGAGCGGCGTCGCCTGCGCCATGGTGAGCTGCGCGTCACCGGTACCGGGTGGCATGTCGACGAGGAGCACGTCGAGCTCGCCCCAGAGCACGTCCCGCAGCATCTGGGTGATGGCCGACTGGACCATCGGGCCGCGCCAGATCATGGCCGTCTCGGGCTCGATCAGGAAGCCGATCGACATGACCTTGAGCCCGTAGCCGACCATCGGCTCCATGGCCTTGTTGTCCACGACGGTGGGCTTGCCCGAGAGGCCGAACAGCTTGGGCACCGACGGGCCGTAGATGTCGGCGTCGAGGAGGCCGACCTTCAGCCCCTGGGCCTGGAGCGCCAGGGCGAGGTTGCAGGCGGTGGTGGACTTGCCGACGCCGCCCTTGCCGGAGGCCACCGCCACGATGTGGCGCACGCCCGCGATCTGCGGCCCCTGGTTCGGCGGCGCGCCGGGCCGCGGCGGGGCGACCGGCGGCGGCGTCACGGGGCGCGGGGCGGCGCTGCTCTGCGCCGGATGGCTCTGGCTCCGCTCGGAGGTGAGGCTCGCGAACACGCCCGAGACGCCCGGCATCTGCAGGACGCGCCCTTCCGCCTGCCGCCGCACCGGCTCGAACCGCTCGACCTCGCTGGGATCGACCAGGATCGAGAACATCACCCGGTTGTTCGGATCGACCACGACCTGGGAGAGCCGGCCGGAGCCCGGCAGGGTGGTGCCGGCGGCATCGACGGTGACGCTGGCGAGCGCCTTCAGCACGTCGTCGCGGGTAATCGCCAAGATGTCCTCCAGCGGGCAAACAAGTATGCCCGTGCATGTAACCGAGCGGGCCGAGAACACCAGACCCCGCGTCCTCAATCGACGACCGGCCCGATCGCCTGCGTCCCGACGCCCGTCCCGGCCTGATCGGCCCCGCGCCGCTCCGCGGTCGTCTTCGGTCGTCTTCGGTCATCGCGGTCGAGCGATGAGGTTACAGTCTTCCATGGGTCCGCGCACCACGGTCCCGTCGCCGCGCCGGTAGACGCCGTGACGCAGGCGGCGGCAGCCGAGGGGGCCACGCAGGCGCTTCACGCGCTCGATATGGACGCTGCCATAGCGCCGGTGCGAGAAGTCATGCCCGCCGATGCGCACGCCCGGGCCGAAGCGCACCTCGGCCGCGGCCGGCCGCAGGCTGAGGCCGAGCGTGACCAGCACCAGCGGCACCGCCGCACGGACGATCATCCGAACGCGTTTCATCCGAACCTCCGTCACCGCACGGGCAAGCTGAACCAACGGGAGATTGATCCGTTGTCGGGGCAGCCTTCGGCGGCCCCCTCTCGGAGAGGCCCGCCGGGACCGACACGACGCGTAGGAGACCATTTTCATGCATCAGGGCAACCACCGCGACCACGAAGGCGCGAAGAAGCTGTTCGAGCTCATCAAGGACGTGAAGATCGCCATGATGACCACCGTCGATTCCGACGGCACGCTCAACAGCCGCCCGATGTGGAACAACGATGCCGACGAGAACGGCGACCTGTGGTTCTTCACCAAGCTGCACTCGCCCAAGACGACGGAGATCAGCCGCGACAACCAGATCAACCTCGCCTATTCCGACCCGTCGAGCCAGAACTACGTCTCGGTGGCCGGCAAGGCCGAGATCGTCCGCGATCAGGCGATCATCGACTCCAAGTGGAATGAGAGCCTGAAGACGTGGTTCCCCAACGGCAAGAATGATCCCGAGGTGGCGCTGATCCGCGTCCATCCGGAGAAGGGCGAGTACTGGGACAGCCCCAACAGCACGATGCTGCACCTCTACGGCTACGTGAAGGCCTCCCTCACCGGCGAGAGCCCCAAGACCGAGACCAAGAAGGTCGACCTCGCCTGAGGATCGGCCTTCAGGACAGGCGTTCGCACGGGCGGTTTCCGAGAAGAGGCCGCCCGTCTTCTTGACGGGCGCGGGCTCGGCATGCGCTCTGCGCCATCGAAGCGCGGCAGAGTGCGAAAAGAATGCTCGATCTGGCGAAGCGGGTCTACGATCACAGTTTCCGCATCGACCCGATCGTGCGGTCGCTGCTCGACACCGATTTCTACAAGCTGCTGATGGCGCAGACGATCCTGCGCCGGCACCCCGCGATCGAGACCACCTTCGGCATCACCAACCGCACGCGGCGCATCCGCATCGCCGACGAGGTCGATGCCGGCCTGCTGCGCGAACAGCTCGATCATGCCCGGACGTTGCGGCTGAGCAAGAGCGAGATCACCTGGCTGCGCGGCAACGTGTTCCGCGGCCAGGGGCGCATCCTCGGGCCGGAATTCGTGGCGTGGTTCGAGACCTTCCGGCTCCCCGACTACGAGCTCGCCGTCCATGACGGCCAGTACGAGCTGACCTTCCACGGTCCCTGGATCGAGACCACGATGTGGGAGGTCCCGGCGCTCGCGATCCTCAACGAGCTGCGGGCGCGCGCCGTGCTGCGGGGCCTCGGCAAGCTCGACCTTCAGGTGCTCTACGCCCGGGCCATGACCCGGGTCTGGGAGAAGATCGAGCGGCTTCAGAAGCTGCCGGACCTGTCGGTGGCGGATTTCGGCACGCGCCGCCGCCACGGCTTCCTCTGGCAGGACTGGTGCGTGCAGGCCATGGCCGAGGGCTTGGGCGGCGCGTTCCTCGGCACCTCGAACTGCCTGATCGCCGCGCGGCAGGAGGTCGAGCCGGTGGGCACCAACGCCCACGAGTTGCCGATGGTCTACGCCGCCCTCGCCGAGGACGACGGGGCGCTCGCCGCCGCGCCCTACGCGGTGCTGGCCGACTGGCAGGAGGATTACGGCGGCAACCTGCTGGTGATCCTGCCCGACACCTACGGGACCACCGGATTCCTGGCCAATGCTCCCGACTGGGTCAGCGACTGGACCGGCATCCGCATCGATTCGAAGGATCCGATCGAGGGCGGCGAGGAGGTGATCCGGTTCTGGCAGGCGCGCGGGCACGATCCGCGGGACAAGCTCGCGATCTTCTCCGACGGGCTCGACATCGACGAGATCGAGCGCATCCACGCCCGGTTCCACGGGCGCATGCGCATCGGCTACGGCTGGGGCACGCTGCTCACCAACGATTTCCGCGGCCTCCTGCCGGACGGCAAGCTCGATCCGGTGTCCATCGTCTGCAAGGTCACGGAGGCGAAGGGCCGACCCACCGTGAAACTCTCCGACAATCCCACCAAGGCGCAGGGCCCGGCCGACGAGGTCGCCCGCTACCGGCGGGTCTTCGGCGTGGGCGAGCAGGAGGCGCTGCCGGTCCTGGTCTGACAGCGGTGTCAGACCGGGCGCGATGAAACGCCCCGGCTGACCGGACACAATCGAATTCATTATCATGTCGACCAACCGGAGCCGCCGGGAGCGGCCCTGCCTGGGAGAACGTCATGTCGATGAATCGCCGCTCGCTCATCGGGGCCGCGGGGCTCGCCCTCGCGACGCCCGCGCTGCAGGCCGGAGAGGCCGCCGAGGCGGCAAAGCCCGCCGCCAAGACGCCGCCGCCGCACGTCACGAAGATCCTCGCCCAATGGATCCTGGGGTCGTCCTACGACACGCTGCCCGATCCGGTCCGCCGCGAGAGCGTGCGCAGCGTCCTCAACTGGGTGGGGGTGGCGATCGGCGGCTCGCACCATGAGACCGTGGACGTGGCGGTCTCGGCGCTGCAGCCCTTCTCGGGTCCGCCCCAGGCCGGGCTGTTCGGCCGGACCGAGCGGTTCGACATCCTGAACGCCGCCTTCCTCAACGGCGTGTCGAGCCACATCTTCGACTTCGACGACACCCACCTGAAGACGATCATCCACCCCGCCGGCCCGGTCGCCTCGGCGATCCTGGCCTATGCGGAGATGAAGCCGGTCACCGGCAAGGCCTTCCTCGACGCCCTCGTGGTCGGGATCGAGACCGAGTGCCGGATCGGCAATGCCGTCTACCCGAACCATTACGATGCGGGCTGGCACATCACCGGCACCTGCGGGCCGTTCGGCGCCGCGGCGGCCGCCGGCAAGCTGATGGGCCTCACCGAGCAGCAGATGGTCTACGCGCTGGGGCTCGCCGCCTCGCAGCCCGTGGGCCTGCGCGAATCGTTCGGCTCGATGAACAAGAGCTTCAACCCGGGCCGGGCAGCCTCCAACGGCCTGTTCGCCGCGATCCTGGCGGCGAAGGGCTTCACCTCGTCGGACGGGATGATCGAGGCCAAGCGTGGCTGGGCGAACACGATCTCCACCAAGCAGGACTGGTCGGAGATCACCGACGGCCTCGGCAGCCGCTACGAGGCGCAGCTGAACACCTACAAGCCCTTCGCCTGCGGCATCGTCATGCACCCGACGATCGACGCGGCGATCCAGATCCGCGACGCCGACCACGTCCGGCCGGAGGACATCAAGCGCGTCGACCTGAAGGTCCATCCGCTGGTGCTGGAGCTGACCGGCAAGACCGCGCCGAAGACAGGCCTGGAGGGCAAGTTCAGCATCTACCACGCGGCGGCGGTGGCCTTCGTGGAGGGCGCGGGCGGCGAGAAGCAGTTCAGCGACCGGGCGGTGAACGATCCGCGCGTGGTGGCGCTGCGCCAGAAGGTGGTCCCGGTGATCACCCCCGGCATCGAGCCCGCGCAGGTCGACATGACCGTGACGCTGAACGACGGGCGGACCGTCCACCGGTACATCGAGCATGCCATCGGCAGCGTCGAGAAGCCGATGTCCGATGCGCAGCTGGACGCGAAGTTCGCCGATCTCGCCGCCGGAATCCTCCCGGTGGCGCAGGCCAAGCGGGTGATGCAGCTGTGCCGGTCGCTGCCCGAACTGAAGGATGCGGGCGACGTGGCGCGGGCCGGCGTGTCGGGGGCGTAGACGGCCGGCGCAGCCCGCGGGATCATTTTCAGCCCCCGTGCCGTTCCCCGTGCGCGTGGCTTCCGTTGCTCCCGGCGGAGGCCCGCACGTCGCGTACGGGATGCGGATCAGCGTATGGGTACCAAAACCCCGGTCGGGGTCGAACCGGCAGCCCGGTCCAGGGCGCCTCTGCTTCCGCCGCGGCCGACCCGCGTCGCCGCGGCCGAGACGCCGCGGGCCGCCATGGCGTCGCCCGTGGTGGTCGGGGCGACCATCATCGCGGCCCTGTATTTCGGTCGCGAGATCTTCATCCCCATCGCGATCGCGTTGCTCCTGTCGTTCGTGCTCACCCCGCTGGTGAACCGCCTGCGGCGGCTGCGGCTGCCCCGGCTGGTGGCGGTCGGCGTCAGCGTCGGTCTGACCCTGGGCATCGTGGCCGCCCTGGCGACCCTGATCGGCATCCAGGCGGCGGATCTCGCGGGCGACGTCCCGCGCTACCGGGCCACCATCGAGCGGAAGATCAACGGGCTGCGCGACTCGCCCGTCGGACACGCCACGGAATACGTCGCCAATATCGGGCGGGCGCTCCATGGCGGCGCCAAGGAGGTGAACAACCCGGAGGCGCAGCCGCCCGCGCCGCCGACACCGCCGCCGACGCCGCCGGGTCCCGAGCAGCCCCAGGCCGCGCCGAAACCCGTCCTGGTCGAGGTCGCCGCGAGCCCGCCGGGCCCGATCGAGATGCTGTCCACCGTGCTCTCGCCGGTGATGCATCCGCTGGCGACGGTCGGCATCGTCTTCGTGGTGCTGCTGTTCGTGCTGATGCAGCGCGAGGATCTGCGCGACCGCATGATCCGGCTGGCGGGATCGAGCGACCTGCACCGGACCACCGTGGCGATCGACGACGCCGCCAAGCGGCTCAGCCGCTACTTCGTGGTGCAGCTCGCCCTCAACGCCGCCTTCGGGATCGTGATCGGCATCGGCCTCTACGTGATCGGCGTGCCGAATCCGGTGCTCTGGGCGATCTTCGCGGCCCTGATGCGCTTCGTGCCGTATCTGGGGGCCGTCCTGTCGGCCCTCCTGCCGATGGCGCTCGCCGCCGCGGTCGATCCCGGCTGGAACATGATGATCGCCGTGGCGATCCTGTTCGTCGTGCTGGAGCCGCTCACCGGCCAGGTCTTCGAGCCGATCGTCTACGGGCAATCCACCGGGCTCTCACCCTTCGCGGTCCTGGTCTCGGCGCTGTTCTGGACCTGGCTGTGGGGACCGGTCGGCCTGCTGCTCTCGACGCCGCTCACCGTCTGCCTCGTCGTGCTCGGCCGCTACGTGGAGCGTCTGGAATTCCTGGACGTGCTGTTCGGCGACCGGCCGGCCCTGACCCCCGTCCAGAATTTCTATCAGCGGGTCCTGGCGGGCGATGCCGAGGAGGTGCTGGGCCATGCCGAGCTGATCCTGCAGCAATGCTCGCTCTCGTCCTATTACGACGACGTGGTGCTCAAGGCCCTCGAACTCGCCGCCCAGGACGCGGCCCGGGGGGTGCTGACCGCCCAGCAGAAGGCGGCGATGCGCGCGGCCCTCGCCGAGCTGATCGCCGACCTCTCCGACCGGAGCGACGCCGTCGCGGCCGCGTCCGGCGACGGGGAGGAGGGCGCCTGCAGCGCGCTGCCGATGGGTCCGACCCCGGAGGCGCTCTCCGAGGACTGGACCCGCGCGGGCGCGGTCCTGTGCGTCGCGGGCCGCGGCTTCCTGGACGAGGCCGCGGCTGCGATCCTCGCACAGATCCTGGAGAAGCGCGGCCTCGGCGTCCGCACGATCCCCTTCGCCGAGACGGCTTCCGCGCGGATCGGGCGATTCGATCCGGGGACGGCGCGCATGGTCTGCGTGGTCTCCCTGGCGCTCGACGGCGAGCCGACCCATCTGCGCCGGCTGATCCGCCGGCTGAAGGGTCGGTTGCCCGGGGTGCCGATCCTGCTCGGCCTGTGGCTCGCCCAGGATGACGGGGCGAGCCGCCTCGCCGGCGGACCGGGGGGCGCCGCGGAGGCCGATGGGCAGGTGGGGTCGCTGCGCGAGGCCGTCGAGGCGGTCCTGGCGCAGGCGGACGCCACCGGTGCAGCCGGAACCGGCGCGGCGCCGGACGGCGCCCCGGACCCGGAACGCGGGGCGCCGCGTCTGCCGGCCTCGGCCGACGCATGAGCTCGGGGGGCTTGACGGGCGGGGGGGCGCCCCGGTTTCGTCGGGATCGGGCGGTCGGTCGGGCAGTCGGTCGGGCGGCCTTCGGGCACAGCAGGGAACGGAACGGATGAGCGTCGTCGAACTCGGACGGTTCATGGACGACCTCGCGGACGCGTCCGGCAAGGCGATCCTGCCGTTCTTCCGCGCCCAGTTCGGCCTCGACGACAAGGCCCGCGGCGGAGCGCCGTTCGACCCGGTCACCGAGGCCGACCGGGCCGCCGAGGTCGTGCTCCGGGCGATGATCGGCCAGACCTTTCCGGGCCACGGCATCCTCGGCGAGGAATTCGGCTCGGAGCGCACCGACGCCGAATGCGTCTGGGTCCTCGACCCGATCGACGGCACCCGGGCCTTCATCGGAGGCCTGCCGACCTGGGGCACGCTGATCGGGCTGAGCCGCAACGGCGTCCCGGTGCGCGGAATGATGCACCAACCCTATCTGGCGGAGCGCTTCACCGGGGACGGGCGCAGCGCGCGCCTGCGTGCGCCGTCGGGCGAGCGGACACTGCGGACGCGGCGCTGCGCGGACCTCGCCCAGGCGATCCTGGCCACCACGGATCCGCGCCTGTTCGCGGCGGGCGCGGAGGCCGAGCGCTTCCGGTCGCTGGAGGGGCAGGTGCGGATGTCCCGCTACGGCGCCGATTGCTACGCCTACTGCATGCTGGCCGCCGGCCAGATCGACCTCGTCGTCGAGGCCGGGCTGAAGCCCTACGACATCGTCGCCCTCATCCCGATCGTCGAGGGGGCCGGGGGGCGTGTCACGGCCTGGGACGGCGGTCCTGCCGCGGGCGGCGGGCGCGTGATCGCGGCGGGCGACCCGCGGCTGCACGAGGCGGCGCTCAAGGTGCTGAACCCGTGAGGCGGCGGCGGCGCACGGCCATGTCTTTGAGCGGGGGAACGGACGGGCGCGCCGCGGTCGGAGGCACGCGCTCTCCCGCGCCCCTCTGCAGGGGGCGGGAGCGCGTCGCGACTCCGATCCGCCGACAGGATCCATCCGCGTGCTGCTGAACGCGCTGATCCTGTTCACGACCCTGGTCCCCCGAGCCGAGGCCGGCGCGGCAGCCCTCACGCACGCCCTGCCGCCCCTCGCCGCGGCCTCCGCCCCGGCTGAAAGCCCGCCCCCGCGCTTCGATCCCGCCACCCGCTCGGTCTCCAACTGGCACGCCCAGACCGGCGCGCAGCTGATGCCGCGGGCGCTGGCGGTCACGGCCTCGCTGGCGGAGGATCCGCCCTACGTCGCCCGCTGCGTGCGGCTCAACAACGGCTGGTGCATCAAGTCCGCCCGCTGGTCCGGCGAGATCGGCGCCGACGGGGAGGGCCACACCGCCTTCGCCACCCTCGAGGACGGCGCCGATGCCGCCGCGAGCCTGCTGCGGCGCTACTACCGCGATTACGGCCGGCGTACGGCGCTGGCCATCGTGCGCCGCTGGGCGCCGGCGGAGTGCCGCGTCGCGTCCGCACCCGCGCGGCCGGGGCGCTCGGCCGTGACCCCCGCTGTCTCGGCGGCCCTCGCGCCGCGGGGCCTCGGGCGGACCCTCCGGGCCCGCTATCTCGCCGCGCACCGCCCCGGCGGGGCGCCACGGGGCCGGGCGGCCCTGCGGGTGCAGCCCTGGTCACCCCTCGCCCGGATGGCCGGCCGTCCCGCCCGCCGCCCGGCTGCCGTGCCGCGCGTGGCGATGCTCCAGCCGGTGCCCGACATCGCGGCCGGGATCGCCCCGTCGGCCGAGCCGGCGCGGCCGGCCCGGAGCGTCGCCGATCCGACGGCGCTCCTCGAGCGGAAGACGGCGAGCCGGGTTCCGAGTGCCGAGCGGATGGTGGCCGAATCCGCGCTGCTGCCGGCGATCGCCGCCGGCCTGCCGGTCCTCGACCTGCGCCTGCCGGCCCCGCTCTGCACCGGCGACGAGGTCCGGATCCAGGCCTATGCCGGTCGGATCAGCGCCAGCGTCGGCCTGAAGCCCGGCGACGACCTCGACCTGTTCGGGCCGGACGGCACGCCGCGCGCCAATCTGGCCCCGGTGATGCTGGCGATGTCGGCGGTGGAACTCGGCACGCTCCGGGCCGGCCCGGACCTCGTCGCCGGGGCGATCGCACGGCTGAGGCCGCTCACGCCCGCCGCCATCGGTGCAACGCCTTAGCGTCAAGCCTTGCGGTTCGGCCCCCGCCGCGCCACCTCTGCCCGGCCTGTTCCCCTCACGACGAGCCCGCCCGTGCCCCTGATCGACCTTGCCGCGCGCGCCGGCTCGGCCGTCAAAGCCTTCGCCGAAGCCTCGCACGACCTGCTGGTCCAGCCGACCCTGCGGCTGGGCGTGACCGGGCTCGCGCGCTCGGGCAAGACCGTCTTCACCACGGCCCTGATCCACCACCTCGTGGAGACGCACGCGCTGCCGGCCTTCGCCCCCGCTCAGGAGGGCCGCCTGCGCCGTGCCAAGCTGGTGCCCCAACCCGACGACGACGTGCCGCGCTTCCCCTTCGAGGAGCATTTCGCCACGCTCACCGAGGCGCGGTGCTGGCCGCGCTCCACCGACCGGATCAGCCAGTTCCGCCTGGAGATCGCCTACGAGCGCGCCGCCGGCTGGCGCACCGGCCCGGCCACCCTGATGCTCGACGTGGTCGACTACCCGGGCGAATGGCTCCTCGACCTCGCCCTGATCGAGACCAGCTACACGGCGTGGTCCCGGGCCACGATCGGCGGCACCCGCCGCCCCGGCCGCGCCGCCGTGGCGGCGCCCTGGCTCGCGGCGCTGAAGGGCTTCGATCCGAACGGGCCCCTCGACGAGGTCGCGGCCGAGCGGGCGAGCGACGCCTTCAAGACCTACCTCGCGGGCCTGCGCGCCGGCCCGGAAGCGGTGGCGACGACGCCGCCCGGCCGCTTCCTGATGCCCGGCGACCTCGCGGGCTCCCCGGCGCTGACCTTCGCGCCCCTCGACCGGCTCCCCGAGGCGATCGCGCCCGACAGCCTCGCAGGGCTGATGGAGCGGCGCTTCGAGGCCTACAAGACCAAGGTCGTGACGCCGTTCTTCCGCGACCATTTCCAGCGGGTCGACCGGCAGATCGTGCTGGTGGACGTGCTCTCGGCGGTCGATGCCGGCCCCACCGCCCTGGCCGAGCTGGAGGAGGCGCTGGACGCGGTGCTGCTCAGCCTCAACATCGGCCGCAACACGGTGCTGTCGCGGCTGTTCGCGCCGCGGGCCGACCGCGTGCTGTTCGCCGCCACCAAGGCCGACCACCTCCACCAGACGAGCCACGACCGGCTCGACGCCCTCCTGCGGCTTCTGGTGTCCCGGGCGATGCGGCGGACCGAGGCGGCGGGCGCCCGGGTGGGCACGGTGGCGCTGGCCTCCGTGCGCGCCACCCGCGAGACCACCGTCCACGACGGGTCGGACACGCTGCGGGCGGTGGCCGGCACCCCGGAAGCCGGCGAGGTGGTGGGCGACGAGGTGTTCGACGGCAACAGCGAGGCCGCGATCTTCCCGGGCGAGCTGCCGGCCCGCGCCGAGGCGGTGCTGGAGGGCGCGGTGGAGCCGGGCTCGCTGCGCTTTCCGCGCTTCCGGCCGCCGCTGGTCAGGCCCGACGGGCTCGGCCGCCCCGGCCACCTGCCGCAGATCCGCCTGGACCGGGCGATGCAGTTCCTGATCGGCGACCGTCTGGCGTGACGATGTGTGCGACTCCGCGGAGCCTTCGAGCATGACCTCCGGCCAGAAACCCCGCGCCTTCCGGATCACGCCCGAGCCGGCCGCCGAGCCGAGCGTCATCACGACGCCGCTCGCCGCCCGGCCGCCCCAGGCCCGGATCGTGGACGAGCCCTTCGAGATCGTTGATGCCGCCGACGGCGTCGCCGTGCCGGTGGCGCCGCGGTCGCGCTCGCCCTGGGGCACCCTGTTCCTCTCGGCGGTGGGCGGCCTCGTCTCCCTCGGCGTCGGCCTGTCGGTCGAGCGGATGATCGCCGACCTGTTCCAGGCCGCCCCCTGGCTCGGCTGGGTGGCCCTCGCGCTTCTGGGACTTGCCGCGCTGGCGCTGCTCGCGATCGTGGTCCGGGAACTCGCCGGCCTGCGGCGCGAACGGAAGATCGAGCGCCTGCGCCAGTCGGCGCTGGACGCCCTCGCCACCCGCGACCACACCGGCGCGCAGGCGGTGGTGCAGGCGCTCTCGACCTTCTACGCCGACCGCGACACGCTGTCGGCGGGCCGCGCCCGGATCGACGCCGCCGCCGACGCGATCCTCGACGTGGACGACCGGATCGGGCTCGCCGAGCACGAGCTGCTGGCCGGTCTGGACCGGCAGGCGCGCAACGCCATCGCGACGACGGCCAAGCAGGTCTCGGCGGTGACCGCGCTCAGCCCGCGGGCGATCGTCGACGTGGCCTTCGTGGTGTTCGCGGCGGTGCGGCTGCTGCGCCGGATCGCGGCGATCTACGGCGGCCGGCCGGGCTTCCTGGGCTTCCTGCGGCTGGGGCGCGCGGCGCTCGCGCATCTCACCGTCACCGGCGGGATGGCGGTGGGCGAGAGCGTCATGCAGCAGGTTCTGGGGCTCGGGATTGCCGCCCGGGTCTCGGCCAAGCTGGGCGAGGGCGTGCTCAACGGGCTGATGACCGCCCGGTTCGGGCTCGCGGCCCTGAATGTCTGCCGTCCGCTGCCCTTCGTGCGGGAGGCCCCGCCGCGGCTCGCCGACGTCGCCGGCGAGCTGCTGCGCTCGGCCGAGGCCGAGCCGAAATCGTAGCGGGCTACTTGGCGCCCGCGGCGGCGCGGCGGTTGGCGATGCGGGAGAACATGTTGCCGGTATAGTCGGCGGTCTTCGGCTTCTCGGGCTCGCCGAGCTTGGCCTCGAAGGCCTCGATCCGCTTGAGCAGCGTCACGTCGTTGAACAGCGAGCTGTTGAAGTTGCTCTGGGCCCGGGGGCCGAGGGCGGTCTGCACCGCTTCGAGTCGTTCCAGAAGCTCTTTGCGCGTCACGGTGCTCTCCAGGGGCGGCTTCGGGACGAAGGACCGCCCGTACCGCCACTGAAGGGGCCGGTGGTAAACAGCGCGTTAATGCGGTGATCGCGTCGGGGATCGGAGCCTGGTCGTCGGCGGGTTCCGTGCAGCCCTGCCATTCAGGTCCGTCACACGGACAGACCCTTCAGGAACCCGGCGAGCCGCATCAACCCTTCGGGCCACGGCCCGTGCCCGCTCGCCACGTTGATATGGCCGGATTCGCCGGCATCGACCGTCAGCGAGCCCCAGGCATGGGCGAAGTCGTCGGCCCGGTCGTAGCGGCAATAGGGATCCGTCCGGCTGGCGACCAGAAGCGACGGGAAGGGCAGGGGGTCCCGCGGCACCGGCGCGAAGACGCGCGCCGCCGCGGGCACGTCGGGGTTCTCCTCCACGTCCGGGACGGAGACCAGCAGGGCGCCGCGCACCACCCCCGCGGGAAAGTGCGGCACCGCCTCGACGCAGGCCACGACGCCGAGGCTGTGGGCGATCAGGATGACCGGCCGGGTCGCCGCCGCGACCGCCTCGGCGATGCGCCCGCACCACGCCTCCGGCGTCGGGGCGTGCCACTGGTCCTGCTCCACCACCCGCGCCGTGGCGAGGCGGCCCGCCCAGCGGGCCTGCCAATGGTCTTCCTCGGAACCTCCGAGCCCCGGGACGATGAGGATGTCGCAATCGGCGGTCTTCATGTCGGATTGCCTAGAGCGGACCGGCGGAGACGTCGAGACCGCCCCGTCATTCGGCCGCGATCGGCGCGGCCTGCTCCAGCGCCTGGATGTGACGGGCGATCTGCATGGAGGCGCGGTTCTTCGCCTTGGCCTCGATCTCGAAATCCGCCCAGGCGAGATGGCGGGCGACGAGATCGTTCACCGCCCGGTTCCACATCATGTCGGAATGGGCCGCGAGATTCCGGACCGCGTGACCGGCCCCGCGCAGGGCGGGGAAGTCGGGCAGGGCATCCGGATCGCAGTCGGACGAGACTGCCTCGCGCGACACGCTGATATGGGCCACGGGCCGCACGCCGCGCCAGGACTCCGTCACCCGGGCGATCCGGGGATCGTCCGGTTCGAGGTATGCGCCGCCGCTCTCGACCCAGTGGTGGTGCAGGTCGAGCACCACCGGCACGATGTCGGCGAGTTGCAGCACCGCGTCGAGGCCGAAGACGTTCTCGTCGTTCTCCACGGTGACGAGGTCGCGCGCCACCCGGCTCGCCCGGGGCAGGGTCTCGCGGAAGCCCGCGACCCCGGGGTCGCCGGCGCCGACATGGATGTTGATGTGGGCGCCGTGCGGGTGCCAGCCGCCGCCGTAGCCCATCCGGTCGAAGATCTCGGCGTGATAGTCGAGTTCCGATAGGCCGTTCGCGATGGCCGCCGGGTTGCGGCTCGCCAGCAGGCAGAACGGCCCCGGATGGAAGCTCAGGCGCACGCCGAGCCGGCGTCCGAGGGCTCCGGCCTCCGCGAGGCCGCGCTCGACCAGCGCCGCCATCTCGGGCTCGGCGTAGATCGCCTGCGCGATGGGGTGAGTGTAGCCCGGCAGGACGTTGCTCGCCATGCGCAGGAGGCGCTCCAGGGGCGGCCGGGCCCCGACCCAGGCGATCTGGCGGGCCAGCGCAGCGAGGTTGTGGGCGACGAGGCCGGCGAGCTTGGCCCGCCGGGCGGCGGGCTCCAGCTTGGTGAGATGGGCCATGGTCACGCTGGTGAGGTTCATGTGCAGCGTGGCCTCCCGCTCCGCCTTGAGGGTGGCGTGGGTGCCGGGAGGCTCGTCCAGGACAAACTTGCAGCAGAATCCGAGGCGGGGCTGAGCGTGCATAACGGGCACAACGCGCGGAGGGCCGCAGCGTCCCCGCCAAATGCGCGGAACGGCCACGGCACGACGACGTTGGGAGTCCCGAGCGCGGCAGTTCCGCGCACTGGCCCCGATACATGCCTCCGTCACCGTCGCGTTCGACCGGACCATCCGAGACCGGCTCGATCCTGTGGATCCTGATGCTCGGCTCGGCTTTGGTCGCCCTCGCGGCGGCGCCGGCGCGGCGCGGCGTGTCGGCGGCTCCCCCCGCGAGCGAACCGCCCAGCGACCGCGAGCCGCCCGCCGGCGATCGGGGTTTGCAGAAGGGCGTGGCCGCGGGCGCGCGCTCGATCTCGGGGCGCGCCGCGCAGCTCACCGCCGCGACGCAGGCCGAGCGGGGCCGCGCCGCCGACAGCCCCACCGAGATGACGCGGTCCGGCTGGAAGGACATCGCCGTCCGGGTCTATCTGGAGTTCAACAAGGACCGGGTGCTGGCGGTCGCCGCCGGGGTGACCTTCTACTCGCTGCTGTCGCTGTTTCCCGCCATCGCCGCGCTGGTCTCCTGCTACGGCCTGTTCGCCGACGTGACCGTCATCAACGATCACCTCGCGCAGCTTCACGCGGTCCTGCCGTCCGGCGCGGTCGAACTCATCGGCGATCAGGTCAAGCGCATCGCCGCCAAGGGCAGCGGATCTCTCAGCATCACGTTCTTCTCCAGCCTGCTGCTGTCGCTCTGGAGCGCCAACGCGGCCATGAAGGCGATGTTCGATGCGTTGAACGTGGTCTACGAGGAGGAGGAGAAGCGCAATTTCTTCTGGCTGAACCTCCGGTCCCTCACCTTCACGGTGGGAGCTCTGCTGTTCATCATCATCGCGCTCAACGTGATTGTGGTCGTGCCGGTGGTGCTGAACTTCCTGGGCCTCGGCTCGACCGCGTGGCTGCTCGCGGCCCTGCGCTGGCCGGCGATCCTGATCGTCCTGCTCGGCGGCCTGTCGGTGCTCTACCGCTTCGGGCCGAGCCGGGAACATGCCCGCTGGCGCTGGGTCGGGGTCGGCAGCGTGGTCGCGGGCCTGCTCTGGCTCATCGCCTCGCTCCTGTTCTCCTGGTACGTCGCCAGCTTCGGCACCTACAACGAAACCTACGGCTCGCTGGGCGCGGTGATCGGCTTCATGACCTGGATCTGGATCTCCTCCACGATCGTGCTGCTCGGCGGCGAGATCAACGCCGAGCTGGAGCACCAGACCGCCCGCGACACCACCACGGGCGCGCCGCTGCCGATGGGCTTGCGCCGGGCGCGGATGGCCGACACCGTCGGCGCGGCCGCCTGACCGCGGCCTCGCCGGTGCGGGACGCGGCATCGCGATACGCTCCGGGACTGCCGAAAACCGTGCGCAATCCCTATATAGCCTCGCGAAAAGGGAGATCGTCATGGCCGACACGCCGACCACCAGCCCGGACACCCGCAGCGACGCGGAATGGCGCTCGACGCTGACGCCGGAGCAGTACCGGGTCCTGCGCGAGCACGGGACCGAGCGGGCCGGCACGAGCTGCCTGCTCGCCGAGAAGCGCGCCGGCACCTTCACCTGCGCCGGCTGCGGGCAGCCGCTGTTCGAGCAGGGCACCAAGTTCGAATCCGGGACCGGCTGGCCGAGCTTCTTCGAACCCCTGCCGGGCGCCGTCGAGACCACGGTGGACCGCAGCCACTGGATGGTCCGCACCGAGGTCCACTGCGCCCGCTGCCAGGGCCATCTCGGCCACGTCTTCGACGACGGCCCGGCTCCGACCGGCCTGCGCTACTGCATGAACGGCGCGGCGATGAATTTCGAGCCCGCGGAATGAGGCGCGTTCCGGCCTAACCTGGGTTCGGAATTCGGGCTCAAAAGCCGGGATATCGGGGATAGAAGGCGCCGCGGCCGGAGCCTCGACCCGATCCGGTCTTGATTTCGTCGCGTTTTTGCTTAGCGCTCTATAGTCTCAGGTTGTCGCTGTCCGGTGATTGGCGACGGAAGCGGTCAGGCTCTGACGAATACGGCGTGGCAGTCCAGCTTATACGCCGTGCGGGTCGGTTCCACTTGCACCCTTCCGTGCGGCCCGGCGGCGCTGAGGGCTGTCCGCCGGATCGGCGCACTGCCGACCAAGCGGGAGGGGTTTTGAGTTCATGAGCACCGTTCGCCGATTTCTGGTCGCACCGTCCCTGGTCCGCCTGATCCGCAAGGAGCGGGGCGGCGCCCGGATCACCGAGGGGCACTTCGCCCCGCAGGGTGGCCGCGCGTCCTATGTGCGTGTCGACGGCCAAGTCTGCCAGCTGGTCCTGGTGAACAAGGGGGCGGACGGCATCCCGGTCGAGGAGCGCACCGACGTGCCGCGCGCCCACGGCGACGCCCTGCTGGACGTCTGCCCCGGGAAGGCCGCCTACGACCGCACCACCCTGAATGCCGGCGGCCGCGAGATCGCCATCGACCGCTACGTCACACCCGGCAGCCTGGACCTGATCAGCATCACCTTCGACAATGACGGCGATGCCGCGGCCTTCCATGCCCCGAGCTGGTTCGGCCGGGAGGTCAGCAACGAGCCGGCCTTCGAGCGGCAGGCCCTCGCGATCCAGGGCGTGCCGGCCGCCGAGGAGGTGGCGCTGAGCAACGCCGCGCTCGACGCGGTGCTGGACCTGATCGAGCCCCGGTTCGGCTTCGGCCGCTACGGCAGCAGCAGCCGGAACGCCGAGTCCGACGAGGGTGCGACGAGCGCCATGCGCCGGGCCGTGACGCCGGCCGCCGCAGCTGCCCCGGCCGCCGCGCCGGTCGTTCCGGCGCCCCCGGCCCCGGAGCCGGCTGCGGCCGCGCGCCCGCCCGAACCGGCCCCCGAGCATCACCCCGAGCCGGAGCCTCAGCCGGAGCCCGCGCCGGAGGCGGCCGCGCCCGCCGAGACGCCCGCCGCCCAGACCGGCCCGGGGGACCCCTTGCACGGGGATGCCCGCATCGACGACGTCATCGAGAGCCTGTCCCAGGCGCTCGGCGCTGCGATCCACCAGCAGCCCGATCACGCGGCGGAGAACAAGGACGCGAAGAGCGAGGATCCCGCCTCGATGTTCGAGCGCTGGACCGTCCGGCCCCGCCGGACCCAGCAGCAGACCTGAGCCCACGATAAGGCGCCATGCAGACGGGCCGCAGCGCAGATCGCGCTGCGGCCCGTCCGCGTTTCGGGACCCGGCCCTCCTCGGGCGGTCCCGGGGGATCCGGACCTCTGTGCCGGGTGCCGACGGCTTGCGACGCAAGCCGCATCTCCGCTCAGGCCTGGGGCAGGGGTGGGGCGGCCCGGTCGCTCAATCGCGGATCACCACCGTCGCTCCGCCGCGGCTGCGGGCGAGGCCGAACAGGGCGGCGGCATGGCCGGGCGACAGGCGGATGCAGCCGTGGCTCGCCCGGCGCCCGAGGGCCCCGGTGGCATAGGTGCCGTGGATCGCGTAGCCGCCGCGGAAGAACATCGCGTGCGGCATCGGAGAGCCGTGATACTTGCGGGAGCGCCACATCGGCGCCATCAGCCCGACGCGGAACCGTCCGCTGGGCGTGACGTAGCCGCGACGGGCCGTGGACACGGGCCATTCATAGGCCGGATAACCGTCGACATAGACGCGCATGCGCTGCCGCGACTGGTCGATCCGCGCGACGACGCCGGCCGAGGCGGGCTCGATCAGGATGCCGGTGAGCAGCACGCCCAGGAACGCCGTTCGGGCCCGGTGGAATCCAACCACGGACACTCTCCAGAGATCACCGGATGCCGTCGATTGGCCGGCTCAGTCCGCCGGAGACCAGAAACAGCCGCGCTACTCAGCCTGCGCGCACTTGTCAGACGAGAGAAGTGACTTCGGCCGGGATCGACAGATTTTTGTCACGGATGGTTCCCGGACCATAACCGTGCGGGCGTTGAGGCGCCGGATGATAATCGCTAGCGTGCCGGCACAATGGGAGGGTGCGCGGTCGTCGCACGGGATGGACATGGCACAGGCAATCCACGCGCCGGCTCCCGCCGCAGCGCCCCGCGAGCCTTGGTACAAGGTGCTCTACATCCAGGTCCTGATCGCCATCGCGCTCGGCGTGCTGCTCGGCTGGTACGACCCGGCCACCGGCAAATCGATGAAGTGGCTCGGCGACGCCTTCATCGGCCTGATCAAGATGATGATCGCGCCGATCATCTTCTGCACGATCGTGCACGGCATCGCGTCGATCGGCGACCTGAAGAAGGTCGGCCGGGTCGGGCTGAAGGCGCTGGTCTATTTCGAGGTGGTCTCCACCATCGCGCTCCTGATCGGCGTCATCGTCGGCGAGGTGATCCGGCCCGGCGCCGGGTTCAACGCCGACCCGTCGAAGCTCGACGCCAGCAAGGTCGCGACCTACGCCAGCAAGGCGGCCGCCGATTCCACCGTCGCCCACATCCTGGCGATCATCCCCAAGAGCTTCCTCGATCCCTTCGCCACCGGCGACCTGCTTCAGGTGCTGCTGATCTCGATCCTCACCGGCGTCGTGGTGACGAACCTCGGAGAGCGGGCGGCCGGCGTAAACCGGGCGATCGACACCGCCGGCCAGATCTTCTTCCGGATCATCGGCATCATCGTGAAGCTCGCCCCCGTCGGCGCCTTCGGCGCCATGGCCTTCACGATCGGCGAGTACGGCATCCAGAAGGTCTACGACCTCGCGTGGCTGGTCGGCACCTTCTACATCACGGCGCTGCTGTTCGTGCTCGTGGTGCTCGGGACGATCGCCCGGATCGCGGGCTTCTCGATCCTGCGCTTCCTCGCCTACATCAAGGACGAGTTGCTGATCGTGGTCGGCACCTCGTCCTCCGAGACGGTGCTGCCGCAGCTCATGACCAAGATGCGCCGGCTCGGCGCCTCGGACTCGGTGGTCGGCCTCGTCGTTCCGACCGGCTACTCGTTCAACCTCGACGGCACCAACATCTACATGACGCTGGCCACGCTGTTCCTGGCGCAGGCCGTGGGTGTGGACCTGTCGATCAGCCAGTACGCGACCATCATCCTGGTGGCGATGCTGACCTCGAAGGGCGCGTCGGGCGTCACCGGCGCGGGCTTCATCACCCTGGCGGCGACCCTCTCGGCGATCCCCAACAGCCCGGTCCCGGTGGCCGCCATGACCCTCGTGCTCGGGATCGACAAGTTCATGTCCGAGTGCCGCGCGCTCACCAACCTCGTGGGCAACGGCGTCGCCTGCGTGGTGGTCAGCCGCTGGGAAGGCGAGCTCGACGTGGCCAAGCTCAACGAGGTGATGGCCCATCCGCTCGCCATCGGCACCCACATCGCCGACGAGGCGCCGCAGCCGATGGGAACCGACAGCAAGGTCGCTGCCGCCGAGTGATGGGGTCGCCCGCGGCAGGATCCGGGGGGCGCCCGCGCCTCGGCATCGATCTCGGCGGCACGAAGATCGCCGGGATCGTCCTGGGCCGGGACGGCTCGACCCTGGCCGAAGCCCGGGTGGCCGCCCCGCGCGGCGCCTATGGGGAAACCGTCGAGGCCGTGGCCGATCTGGTCCTGCGTCTCGAAGCCGAAGCCGGTATGCCCTGCAGCGTCGGAATCGGCATGCCGGGGAGCCTGTCCCCGGCGACGGGCCTCGTGCGCAACGCCAACTCGCACTGGCTCAACGGACACCCGTTCGCGGCCGATCTCGAGCAGCGGCTGCAGCGGCCTCTGCGGATCGAGAACGACGCCAATTGCCTGGCTGTGTCGGAGGCAATCGACGGTGCCGGCGCCGGGGCCCGTGTGGTCTGGGCCGTGATCCTGGGAACCGGCGTCGGCTCCGGCATCGCCCTCGACGGGCGAGTCCTCACGGGCCGCAACGGCATCGCGGGCGAATGGGGCCACGGTCCCCTGCCGGCCCCCCGCGACGACGAGCGACCGGGTCCCGCCTGCTATTGCGGCCGCCGGGGCTGCGTCGAGACCTGGCTGTCCGGGCCCGGGCTGGCGGCGGACCACGCCCGGCGGCACGGCGGGAACCTCACCGCGGAGGCCGTCGTCGCCGAGGGCCGGACCGGCAGTCCGGCGGCGCAGGAGACGCTGGCCGCGCATCTCGAGCGGCTCGGGCGCGCGGCCGCCCAGGTGGTGAACCTGCTGGACCCGGATGTGATCGTGATCGGCGGCGGCCTGTCGCGGATCCCGGAGCTGATCGCCGGCCTGCCGGCCGCGATCGCCCCCCATGTCTTCTCGGACACCTTCGACACCCCCATCCGGGCAAGCCTGCACGGGGACGCATCGGGCGTGCGCGGCGCGGCGTGGCTGTGGGAGGCAGAGGGCGCCTGATCCCGGCCAGGGCCCCCTTGCATGATCGGCCGCCCCTTGCACGATCGGCCGCCCGCGGCCCGCGCGACGGGTCTCGGATGCGCCGTCAGCCGGGCCAGCTCGCACGGTCCGCCCCGCCGGGCTGGGCGGCCGGCGCCCCTTTTCACCAACACGTTCCTTGCCGGCGCGCGGGGGGCAGGGCAGGGCTAAGAAGCCCCCCAGACCCGAAGCCCCGATGATCGTCCGCACCCGGCCCAACCTGCTGACCCTGCTGTTCACCCTGCGCGGCTCGATCCTGCCGCGGGTGGCGCCGAAGCTCGCAGGGATCGTCGCGGTGTCCTGCGCGGTGGTCTGGGCGGAATCGCGATGGCCCGAACTGTTCCCGGTCACCGCGGGGGTCACCCCGTTCACGGTGGTCGGCCTCGCCCTCTCGATCTTCCTGAGCTTCCGCAACAACGCCTGCTACGAGCGTTGGTGGGAAGCCCGGAAGCACTGGGGCAACCTGATCGGCGAGGTGCGCAACCTCGCCCGCATCCTCCCGGCCCTGCTGCCGGAGCGGGAGGCGGCGCGCCAGCTCCGACGCCTCTCGGCCTTCGCCCACGGGCTTCATGCCCGCCTGCGCGCCCTCGACGAGGCCGCCGCGGTGGGCCGGATGAGCCCCGGATCGGACCTGTCGGGCCCGAATCCCACCGACTCGATTCTGGGCGCCATCACCCGGGACCTGGCCGCGCTGATGCGCGCGGGCGGGCTCAGCGACATCCAGTTCGGCATCCTCGAAGCCCGGATCGAGGCGCTGTCGGGCGTGCACACCGCCTGCGAGCGCCTCGCCAACACGCCGCTGCCCTTCGCCTACACCCTGTTGGTGTACCGGACCGCGTGGCTCTACTGCCTGCTCCTGCCGGTGGGCCTCACGGGCTCACTGGGCTGGGCGACGCCCGTCGTGGTGGCGCTCGTGGCCTACACCTTCTTCGGCCTCGACGCCCTCGGGGACGAGCTCGAGGAACCGTTCGGCACCGAGCCGAACGACCTGCCCCTCGACGCCATGGTCCGCGCCGTCGACCGGATCGTGCACCACGCCCTCGGCGAGCCGATGCCGGACGCGCTCGCGCCGGATGGGTATTGGCTGCGCTAGCGTCGGCGCCTAGCCGTTCCAGGCGCGCAGCACCGGCTCGGCGCGGTCGTGTTCGTAGCCGAGCACCGAGACGCTCGCTGTGCCGAGGACGAGAAGCGCCCCTCCCTGCGGCGGCAGCCCGATCCAGCGCGCGGCGAGCACCCGCAGGACATGCGCGCTGGAGAACACGACGAGGTCGGCATCACGGGCGCGGGCCCGGGCGATGATCCGGTCCGCCCGAACGCCGACCGCCTCCGCCGTCTCGCCGCCGGGGCAGCCGTCGCGGAACAGGCGCCAATCCGGCCGCTCGGCCAGGATCGCCTGCGTGGTCCGGCCCTCGTAGGCGCCGTAATCCCACTCCGCGAGATCCGGATCGATCACGCGCCGGTCACCGAAGCCCGCCAGCGCGCAGGTCGTGGCCGCCCGGCTCGACGGGCTCGACCAGACCTCCGCGTAGGAGCGGGCCGCGAGGCGCGGGGCGAGGGCGCGCGCCGCTTCCTCGCCCTCCGGGGTCAGGGGAATGTCGCTGCGCCCGGTATGCTGGCCGGATCGGCTCCAGGCGGTCTCGCCGTGGCGGACCAGCGTGATCTGCGGGAACGGGCTCTCGGACATGCACGCCTCCCCGGGCCCGCACTCGGCGGCCCTGCCATCAACGCGGCCGCCGCGCTTCGGTCTCATCCACCTGGCAAACCCCCGCAAGTTCGTGCTTGCGCCCACCGCGAAACGCACATAAACATATCTTTATGTCTATTGAACGCAGGCAAGAGGCGGGATCGATCCCCTTTCCGGAAGCCCTGGGCGTCCTGCGTGCGGCCGCCGAGGAGACGCGCCTGCGCATCCTGGCGCTGCTCGCCGAGGGGGAACTGTCGGTGTCCGACCTGACCGACATCCTCGGCCAGTCGCAGCCGCGGATCTCGCGGCATCTCAAGCTTCTGGTGGAAGCCGGGCTTGTCGAGCGTCACCGCGAAGGGGCCTGGGCGTTCTTCCGGCTGTCCGACGCCCGCGCCGGCCTGGCGGATCCGCTGCTGTCCGGTCTCGACCGGACCGCACCGCCCCTGTCGGAGGACCGCGCCCGTCTCGATGCCGTGCGGGTGCAGCGGGCCGAGGCGGCCGAGACCTTCTTCGCCCGGCTGGCGCCCAAATGGGACGAGCTGCGCTCCCTGCACGTGCCGGAGGCGATCGTGGAGGCGGCGGTGCTGGACGCCCTGGGCGACCGGCCGATCGGCAGTTTGATCGATCTCGGCACCGGGACGGGCCGCATGCTCGGCCTGCTGGCTCCCCGGGCCAGCCGCGCCACCGGGCTCGATTCGAGCCATGCCATGCTGTCCGTCGCCCGGGCCAACCTGGAGCGCCAGGGTCTGTCGCGGGTGGATCTGCGGCAGGGCGACATCCACGCGCCGCCCTTCGCCCGGTCGAGCTTCGACCTCGTGGTGGTCCATCAGGTGCTGCATTATCTCGACGACCCGGCCCGGGCGCTCCGCGGCGCCGCGCGGCTGGTGGCGCCGGGCGGCCGTCTGCTGGTGGTGGATTTCGCGCCGCACGAGCTGGAATTCCTGCGCACGGGCCAAGCCCACCGACGCCTCGGCTTCTCCGCCGAGCAGGTCTCCGGCTGGCTCGCGGAGGCCGGTCTCGCCACGGTCGGCACGCGCGATCTAGCGCCGCGCGAGTCGGGTCAGCTCACCGTCACCCTCTGGCTGGCCCAGGACGGTCTGGCCGACGAGACTGAACAGCCCCGGCGCGCCGTCGCCTGACATCCAGAACCTTCGCAGACTTCGTCTGAACCGATCGACATAGAGGACGAGACCCCGATGCGCCGCTCCACCCACCGCGCCAGCCGCGACGGCTACCACCCGATCCGCGTCTCGATCGAGTTCTTCCCGCCGAAGACCGAGGAGATGGAGAAGATCCTCTGGGGCTCGATCGAGCGTCTGGCGCCGCTTCAGCCGAGCTTCGTCTCGGTGACCTACGGGGCCGGCGGCTCCACCCGGGAGCGCACCCACAACACGGTGGCCCGGATGGTCCGCGAGACCGGCCTGAAGCCGGCCGCGCACCTCACCTGCGTGGACGCCACCCGGGAGGAGATCGACGCGGTGGTCCAGTCCTACTGGGATGCGGGCGTGCGCCACATCGTGGCGCTCCGCGGCGACCCGGCGGAGGGCGTCGGCCACGCCTACCGGCCGCATCCGGGCGGCTACGCGTCGACCGCCGAGCTGGTCGAGGGGATCAAGCGGATCGGCGACTTCAAGGTCTCGGTCTCGGCCTATCCCGAGAAGCACCCGGAGGCGGCCTCGCTCGACGCGGACATCGAGGCCCTGAAGGCCAAGGTCGATGCCGGCGCCGATCAGGCGATCACCCAGTTCTTCTTCGAGAACGAGGTCTTCCTGCGCTACCTGGAGAAGGTCCGGGCCGCGGGGATCACGATCCCGATCATCCCGGGCATCCTGCCGGTGCAGAACTTCAAGCAGGCGGCGAACTTCGCCCGCCGCACCGGCGCCTCGGTGCCCTACTGGCTGGCCGCAAGGTTCGAGGGCCTGGAAGACGACGTGGAGACCCGCCGCCTCGTCGCCGCCGCGGTGGCGGCCGAGCAGGTGCTCGACCTCGTGGACGAGGGCGTCAACGACTTCCACTTCTACTCGATGAACCGCTCGGATCTGGTCTACGCGATCTGCCACCTGCTCGGCCTGCGCGCCCAGGCGCCGAAGCTGGCGGCCGCCAAGGCGGCGGCTTAATTCCCGAGGCCGCGCTCGACACCCCCGATCCGTCCTCGCGAGCGCAGCGAAGCGACCCAGGACAGCGCGACATCCGTGAGCGTGGCGCTGCTGGACGGCTTCGCTCCGCTCGCAGAGACGGGGACGCCTCCGCGCCCATGGTACGGAAGCGTCTGGTAGAATGAAGGTTTTCACCCTCCTGAGGTGCCGCGCGAGCGGCCTCGAAGGCGGGCTCCAGGGAACACCGAGATATCTGGAGGCCTCCTGCGAGGCCTCCGCTTCGCTCCGGCACCTCGGGACGAGGTGATCTGACAGGACGCATGATGACCGATTTTGCCCCCGTCGACGGTACCGCGATCGCACAGGCGCTGCGCCAGCGCGCGGCGGAGAAGATCCTCGTCCTCGACGGGGCGATGGGCACCGTGATCCAGCGGCTGAAGTTCTCGGAAGAGGATTTTCGCGGCGACCGGTTCAAGGATCACGGCCACGATCAGAAGGGCAACAACGACCTCCTGATCCTGACCCAGCCCGACGCGATCCGGCAGATCCACCTCGACTACTTCCTGGCCGGCGCCGACGTCTGCGAGACCAACACCTTCTCGGGCACCACCATCGCCCAGGCCGATTACGGCATGGAGTCGATCATCCACGAGTTGAACCGGGAGGGCGCGCGTCTCGCCCGCGAGGCCGCCAAGCTCGCCGAGGAGACGGACGGCCGCCGCCGCTTCGTGGCCGGCGCCATCGGCCCGACGAACCGCACCCTGTCGATCTCGCCGGACGTGAACAACCCGGGCTTCCGGGCCGTCACCTTCGATCAGGTCAAGCAGGCCTACGTGGAGCAGGTCCGCGGCCTGATCGACGGGGGCGCCGAGCTGATCCTGATCGAGACCATCTTCGACACGCTCAACGCCAAGGCCGCGGTGGCGGCGGCGTGGCAGGTCTTCGACGAGACCGGCATCCGGCTGCCGATCCAGATCTCCGGCACGATCACGGATCTCTCGGGCCGCACCCTGTCGGGTCAGACCCCGGCGGCCTTCTGGCACGCCCTGCGCCATTCCGATCCGCTGACCTTCGGCCTCAATTGCGCGCTGGGCGCCCGCGAGATGCGCGGCCACATCGCCGAGCTGTCGCGGATCTGCGACACGCTGGTCTGCGCCTATCCGAATGCCGGCCTGCCCAACGAGTTCGGCCTCTACGACGAGAGCCCGGAGGCCATGGGCAAGCTCGTCGGCGAGTTCGCCGAATCCGGCCTCGTCAACATGGTCGGCGGCTGCTGCGGCACCACCCCGGACCATATCCGCGCCATCGCGGAGGCCGTCGCCGGCAAGGCGCCGCGGCCGATCCCCGAGATCCCCCGCCTGATGCGGCTGTCGGGCCTCGAGCCCTTCGTGCTCACGCCGGAAATCCCCTTCGTGAACGTCGGCGAGCGCACGAACGTCACCGGCTCGGCCAAGTTCCGCAAGCTCATCACCAACGGCGACTACGCGGCGGCGCTCGACGTCGCCCGCGATCAGGTGGCGGCCGGCGCCCAGGTGATCGACGTCAACATGGACGAGGGCCTGCTCGACTCCCAGAAGGCGATGGTCGAGTTCCTCAACCTCGTCGCCGCCGAGCCCGACATCGCCCGGGTGCCCGTGATGGTCGATTCCTCGAAGTTCGAGGTGATCGAGGCGGGGCTCAAGTGCATCCAGGGCAAGCCGATCGTGAACTCGATCTCCATGAAGGAGGGCGAGGAGAAGTTCATCGAGGCGGCACGCGTCTGCCGCTCCTACGGCGCCGCCGTGGTGGTGATGGCCTTCGACGAGCAGGGGCAGGCGGATTCCTACGAGCGCAAGGTCGAGATCTGCACCAAGGCCTACCGGATCCTGACCGAGCAGGTCGGCTTCCCGCCCGAAGACATCATCTTCGACCCGAACATCTTCGCGGTCGCCACCGGCATCGAGGAGCATAACGGCTACGGCGTCGCCTTCATCGAGGCGACCCGCACGATCCGCGAGACCCTGCCGCACGCCCACATCTCGGGCGGCGTCTCGAACCTGTCCTTCGCGTTCCGCGGCAACGAGCCGGTGCGCGAGGCGATGCACGCGGTGTTCCTGTTCCACTGCATCCAGGCGGGCATGGACATGGGCATCGTCAATGCCGGCCAGCTCGCCGTCTACGACGAGATCCCGGCGGAGCTTCGCGAGCTCTGCGAGGACGTGGTCCTCAACCGGCGCGACGATTCCACCGAGCGCCTGCTGGAGGCCGCCGAGCGGTTCAAGACCGGCGCTTCGGCCCAGGCCAAGACCGCCGACCTGACCTGGCGCGAGGCGCCGGTCGGGAAGCGCATCGAGCACGCCCTGGTCAACGGCATCACCGAGTACATCCTGGCCGACACCGAGGAGGCCCGCCAGGGCGTGGAGCGGCCGCTCCACGTCATCGAGGGCCCGCTGATGGCCGGCATGAACGTGGTCGGCGACCTGTTCGGCGCGGGCAAGATGTTCCTGCCGCAGGTGGTGAAATCCGCCCGGGTGATGAAGCAGGCGGTGGCCTATCTCGAGCCCTACATGGAGGCCGAGAAGCTCGCCAATGGCGGCGACGGCAAGCGCCAGGCCGCCGGCAAGGTGCTGATGGCCACCGTGAAGGGCGACGTCCACGACATCGGCAAGAACATCGTCGGCGTCGTGCTGGCCTGCAACAACTACGAGATCATCGATCTCGGCGTGATGGTGCCGGCCGCCAAGATCCTGGAGACCGCCAAGCGCGAGCAGGTCGACATCGTCGGCCTGTCCGGCCTGATCACCCCGTCGCTCGACGAGATGGTCCACGTGGCGGGCGAGATGGAGCGCGAGGGCCTGGACGTGCCGCTGCTGATCGGCGGCGCCACCACGAGCCGCGTCCACACGGCGGTGAAGATCCACCCGGCCTACGCCAAGGGGCAGGCCGTCTACGTCACCGACGCGAGCCGGGCGGTCGGCGTGGTGTCGAGCCTGATCTCCAAGGAGACCCGTGGGCCCACGATCGAGAAGGTCCGGGCCGAGTACGCCAAGGTCGCCGACGCCCATAAGCGCTCGGAGGTCGACAAGCAGCGGCTGCCGCTGGCCAAGGCGCGGGCCAACGCCTTCAAGGTCGACTGGTCGGGCTACAAGCCGGCCAAGCCGACCTTCACCGGCACCCGGGTCTACGGCTCCTACGAGGTCGCCGACCTCGTGCCCTACATCGACTGGACGCCGTTCCTGCAGACCTACGAGTTCAAGGGCCGCTTTCCGGCGATCCTGGACGATCCCGAGCAGGGACCGGCCGCCCGCGCCCTCTACGAGGACGCGCAGGCGATGCTGAAGCAGATCGTTGAGGAGCGCTGGTTCAACCCGAAGGCGGTGATCGGCTTCTGGCCGGCCAACAGCGTCGGCGACGACATCGCGCTCTACACCGGCGAGAGCCGGTCGGAGCGGCTCGCCACCTTCCACGGCCTGCGCCAGCAGCTCTCGAAGCGCGACGGGCGCGCCAACACCTGCCTGTCGGACTTCGTGGCGCCTTCCGAGACCGGCATCGCCGACTATGTCGGTGGCTTCGTGGTGACGGCCGGCCTGGAGGAAGTGCGGATCGCCGAGCGCTTCGAGCGGGCCAACGACGATTACCGGGCGATCCTGGTCAAGGCGCTCGCCGACCGCATCGCCGAGGCCTTCGCCGAGCGGATGCACGAGCGGGTGCGCAAGGAGTTCTGGGGCTACGCGACGGAGGAGGCCTACGCCCCCGAGGAGCTGGTGCTGGAGAAATACGACGGCATCCGCCCGGCTCCCGGCTACCCGGCCCAGCCCGACCACACCGAGAAGACGACCCTGTTCGACCTGCTGCGGGCCGAGAGCCGGATCGGCGTGAAGCTCACCGAATCCTACGCCATGTGGCCGGGCTCGTCGGTGTCGGGGATCTACATCGCCCACCCGGAGGCGCATTATTTCGGCGTCGCCAAGGTGGAGCGGGATCAGGTCGAGGATTACGCCGTCCGCAAGGGCATGGATGTCCGCGAGGTCGAGCGCTGGCTCGGGCCGATCCTGAACTACGATCCGGCGCGGTACTTGGCGCAGGCGGCGGAGTAGGGGCGGGGGCTCGACGCACCACGAGGCCATACGGTCTTAGGTCGGAGCGCGGGTCCCTCTCCCGAACGGGAGAGGGACCCGCGCTCCCTGATCAGCGGCAATGTCCACCGGAGATGTGTGAACAGCGCATCCTGTCCGGGGAAGCGGCGTTTCGGATGAAACGGAACCCCTGTCCCGGGCGCCTGCGCCGCCAGCCGAATGCGAGCCTGGGATGGAAGAGTCCTCAGGCCGCCTTCCCGATCGTGAAGTCGACGTGCACGGCGTCGTAGGGAAAGACGATGCGCTCGTCGTCCGTACGATCCAGGATGCCGGCATTCAGGAGCGCGTGCACGTCGGCGTGGATGTTCTTTACGTCCCGATCCAGCAACCGCGCCACGGCGCGCAGCGACATGGGCTCCTGGCCCGCGAGCGCTCGGATCAGCGCCCAGCGACGGGGCGTCAGGACGGTCCACAAGCCCTCGACGCTGGGGAAAGAGATGAACGCGCCGCGCTTCTCGCCCCGGAAGGCCGCCAGTACGCGGGCACTAGCCTCCTCGACCGAAGAGACGCCGATGGTCACGGTTCTCATGACTCCCTCCAGGGTTCGACATCGGCCCAGAAATCGGCCAGCAGGGCCTCGGGGGTGGTAAAGCGATAGGCGATCTCCGCCTCGCCGACGTGCCTGTGGTCGCCCTTGCCGGCTTCGTTGTCATAGCGAAGCACGCATGCACCATCGACGACGAGGGCGAGCCGGTACTTGAAGGCGTGGCTGCTCTCGCGGACAGGCGTCGGCACGCGCCAGACCACCAGCTCTGCGAACGACCGCCCAGGGATGATTGCGATTCGCTCCTTGAGCAGGAGTTCGGCCTTCACGTCAGCGAAAATGCCGGTGGCGACGGCTGTTGGCAAGAGAACCAACACACGTCGGGGAGTCGAGTCGACAGCGTGCCTGCCGCCTCTGGGTCCCGCCTGAGATTCCGCTGGCCCTCACCGGGCCGCGTGCAACGAAAACGGAAATGGAACCCGGGATCCGCCCCGCAAGTCATCGCGGAGCGGTTCGCCGTATGATGCGGCCTCAGCAGGTCCCAGCGCCCCGGGTATTCACGTAGAGCGCGTAGACCGAGTGCGTCGCCGTCATCAGCAGCAGGTTGCGGTTCAGGCCGCCGAAGCACAGGTTGGCGCAGCGTTCGGGCAAGCGAATCCGACCGATCAGCTTACCCTGCGGTGTGAGCACGATGACCCCGTCCTCGGCCTCGCTCATCCCCCAGCCGCACCAGAGGTTGCCGTCGACATCGGCCCGGAACCCGTCCGGCGTGCCGGTGCCGGCGTCGTAGAACACGCGGCCGTTGGCGGTCTTCGTGCCGTTCTCGACCACGTCATAGACGCGGATCAGGCGGTTGGGCTTGGCCCGGGCCTCGATCAGGTACAGCTTCGTTCCGTCCGGCGCGAAGCACAGGCCGTTCGGCCCGGCCACACCCTCGACCACGACGCTGGCCTGCCCGGTCGCCGGATCGATCCGGTAGACGTTGCCCGGCAGTTCCGGGGCCGCCATCGCCTCGTGGGGGTTCGGCCCGAAGGCGGGATCGGTGAACCAGACCGCGCCGTCGGCATGGCAGACCACGTCGTTGGGCGAATTCAGCGGCTTGCCGTCGAACCGGTCCATCAGCGTGGTGATGGTCCCGTCATGCTCGGTCCGGGTGACGCTGCGGGTCCTGTGCTGGCAGGTGATCAGCCGCCCCTGCCGGTCGCGGGTGTTGCCGTTGGCATAGTTCGACGGCCTGCGGAATTCCGAGAGCGAACCCGACGCCTCCTCCCACTTCATGATCCGGTCGTTGACCACGTCGCTGAACAGCAGCGCGCCCCTGTCGCCGAACCAGACCGGCCCCTCGGCCCAGCGGAAGCCCGTGGCGACCCGCTCCACCGTCGCCGAGGCGAGGCGGTACTTGGCGAAGGCCGGATCGAGGATCTCGACGGCCGGGTCCGGCACCCGCTGCGACGGCTCCCAGCCGGCCCCGGCCGCCCGCGCGGCGCCGAGCAGGGCCGCTCCGGCGAGCAGGCCCCTGCGTGCGATCATCACCATGTGTCCTCCCTGTGATCGGGCCCGCCGCCTGTTGCCGACGGCTCGGGCCGGTCAGTGAATCTCGGGTTCCGGGATCCCCCCGGCGCCCTCCAGAAAGTCGAAGTCGCAGCCCTCGTGGGCCTGCCGCACGTGCTGGGCGAACAGGCGGTTGTAGCCCCGGGGATAGGCCCGGTCGGGCGGCACGAAAGCCTTCACCCGCGCGGCAATCTCGGCATCGTCCAGGTGCAGGTGGATCCGGCGCGCGGCCACGTCCACGCTGATCAGGTCGCCGTCGCGCACGGCGGCGAGCGGGCCGCCCGCGGCCGATTCCGGCGCCACGTGCAGGATGCAGGCGCCGTAGCTCGTCCCGCTCATCCGCGCGTCCGAGATGCGGACCATGTCGCGCACGCCCTGGCGGAGCAGGACCTTGGGGATCGGCAGCATGCCCCATTCCGGCATGCCGGGCCCGCCGATCGGGCCGGCATTGCGCAGGATCATGACGTGGTCGGGGGTGACGTCGAGGTCGAGGTCGTTCACCGCCGCGCTCATCGCGTCGTAGCTGTCGAAGACCAGCGCGGGGCCGGTATGCTGCAGGAGCCGCGGGTCGGCGGCGGGCGGCTTGATCACGCAGCCGTCCGGCGCGAGGTTGCCGTAGAGGATCGCGGTCCCGCCCATCGACACGATGGGCTTGTCGAAGGGGCGGATCACGTCGTCGTTGAAGACCTTCGCGCCGGCGAGCCCGTCGCCGATCGTGCCGCCGGTGACCGAGCGAGCGTCGAGGTGGAGGAGGGGGGAGAGCCGCGCCATCAGCGCCCGGATTCCGCCCGCGATGTGGAAATCCTCCATCAGCCACTGCCCCGAGGGCCGGAGGTTGGCGATCACCGGGACTTTCTGGGCGACCTCGTCGAACGCGGTGAGCTTCACCGGGATGCCGGCCCGGCCCGCCATGGCCACGAGGTGGATCATCGCGTTGGTGGAGCCGGCCAGCGCGTTGTGGACGACGAGCGCGTTGTCGATGGAGCGCCGGTCGAGGATGTCGGAGGGCTTCAGGTCCTCCCAGATCATGTCCACGATGCGCCGGCCGCAGGCGCTCGCCATGCGGGGATGGTCGGCGTCGGCCGCCGGGATCGAGGCCGCGCCCGGCAGGGACAGGCCCAGCGCCTCGGTGATCGCCGTCATGGTCGAGGCCGTGCCCATAGTCATGCAGGTGCCGGCGGAGCGGGCGATGCCCGCCTCCATGTCGTTCCACTCCTGCGTGGTGATGGTGCCGGCCTCCTTCTCGGCCCAGTACTTCCAGACATCCGAGCCGGAGCCGAGGATCTTGCCCCCGAAATGCCCGCGCATCATCGGCCCCGCCGGGAGGAAGATCATCGGCAGGTTCATGGAGATGCCGCCCATCACGGTGCCGGGCGTGGTCTTGTCGCAGCCGCCCATCAGCACCGCCCCGTCCACCGGATGCTGGCGCAGCAGCTCCTCCACCTCCATGGCCAGGAGGTTGCGGTAGAGCATCGTGGTCGGCTTGACGAAATTCTCGGACAGCGACAGCGCCGGCAATTCGATCGGGAAGCCCCCCGCCTGCCAGACGCCGCGCTTCACCTGCTCCACGCGCTCGCGGAAATGCAGGTGGCAGGGATTGATGTCGCTCCAGGTGTTGATGATGCCGACGATGGGCTTGTTGCTGAAATCCGCCCGCTCATAGCCCATCTGCAGCATGCGCGAGCGATGGCCGAAGCTGCGCAGGTCGGTGGCGCCGAACCAGCGCTGGCTGCGCAGGTCGCCCAGGTCCTTCTTGCGCGCGGTCATCGCTCTGTCTCCGGTCTCAGGGGCTCGGGCCGGCGGGGCGGAACGCGCCGCCGGTCCCATCGCGCGGGTCCGCCTCCACCCGGCCTGACCGGACAGAGACGACCGTGATCGCCGCCGAGGCGAGCGCGCAAGCGGCCAGGAAATAAAGTCCCGCCTCGTAGCTGCCGGTGTAATCCTTGAGCCAGCCCAGGACGTAGGGACCGACGAAGCCGCCGAGATTGCCGATCGCGTTGATCAGGGCGATCCCCCCGGCCGCCGCGGGCCCGGACAGGAACTCCCCCGGCATCGCCCAGAAGGCGGGCTTGCTGCCGTAGAGCCCGATCGTCGCCACTGACATCGCCGTCAGCGCCCAGAGGCTGCCGAGCAGGGGGCCGGAGGCGACGAGGCCGAGGGCGGCGACCAGCGCGGCGATCACGAAGTGCCAGCGCCGCTCGTTGCGCCGGTCCGACGACCAGCTCCAGGCGACCATGCCCAGGGTCCCCACGACGTAGGGTACCGCCGTGGCGACGCCCGTCTCCCAGTCGGTGAGATGCAGGCTCTTCAGGATCGGCGGCATGAAGAAGGTGATGCCGTAGGTGGCGGTGCCGATGGTGAAGTAGATCGCCCCGAGGGCGAGCACCCGCCGGTCGGTGAGGGCCTGTTTGAGGGTGAGATGCCCGTGAGCCCTGAGCGTGCCCGCACGCTCCGCCGCGAGTTCGTCCCTCAGCCAGCACCGCTCCTCGGCCGCGAGCCAAGCCGCCTGTTCGGGCCGGTCCGTCATCAGCGCCAGAACCGCGCAGGCCAGCAGGATCGAGGGCGCGGCCTCCAGGAGGAACAGCCACTGCCAGCCGTGCAGGCCCAGCACGCCGTCGAGCTGGAGCAGCGCCCCCGAGATCACCGCCGTGAGGGCATTCGAGCCCGGCACCGCCAGGAACAGGGCGGCGACCACGCGGGCCCGGTACCGCTTCGGGAACCAGAAGGTGAAGTAGAGGATCACGCCGGGGAAGAAGCCGGCCTCGGCCACGCCCAGCAGGAAACGCAGGGCCAGAAAGCTCACCGGGCCGGTGATGAGGACCATGCTGCCCGCCACCAGTCCCCAGGTGACCATGATCCGGGCGATCCAGAGCCGCGCCCCGGCGCGCTCCAGAAGGACGTTGCTCGGAATCTCGAAGAGGACGTAACCGAGGAAGAAGATGCCGGCAGCCCAGCCGTAGAGCGTGGCGGAGAACCCGAAGTCCCGCTTCAGGCCGAACGCGGCGAAGCCCACATTCGTCCGGTCCATGTAGGCGACGAAGTAGATCAGGACGATCAGCGGCAGGAGTCGCCACGACACCTTGGCGACCGTCCGCCGCTCGATCTCCGGCGCCGCAGCGCCCCCGCGCAACCCCGCCGCCATGGCGTCCCCCCGAGTCGAATCCGACGCGTTCCGGCCCGTTGCCGATCGCGGGCCGGGCTGGAGCGGGCCGGTCCGGCACGCTCAGCGGCCGGTCCGCTTCCGCCAGGCGGCGAAATCGGCGAGGCTCTGTTCGTCGGTGGCAGGGTAGAGGCCGAGGATTGTGCGGCCCTTGCGAACCTCCTCGGTGACGAAGTCCTCGTAGGCGGTCATCTCGACGGCCTCGTCGGCGACGGCGTCGGCGAGATGGGCCGGGATCACCGCCACCCCGTCGCCGTCGCCGACGATCACGTCCCCGGGGAAGACGGGCGCGTCGCCGCAGCCGATCGGCACGTTGATGTCGATCGCCTGATGGAGGGTGAGGTTCGTCGGCGCCGACGGGCGCGCGTGATAGCTCGGCATCTCCAGCCGGGCGATCTCGTCGGCATCGCGAAATCCGCCGTCGGTGACGAGCCCGGCGCAGCCGCGCACCATCAGCCGGGTGGCCAGGATCGAGCCGGCGGAGGCCGCCCGGGCGTCCTTGCGGCTGTCGATCACCATCACGGCGCCGGGCGGGCACTCCTCCACGGCCTTGCGCTGCGGATGCGCGCGGTCCCGGAACACCGTGATGGGGTTCAGGTCCTCCCGGGCCGGGATGTAGCGCAGGGTGTAGGCCTCGCCGACCATCGTCGGGCCGCCGGCCTTCAGGGGCAGCACGCCCTGGATCATCTGGTTGCGGAAGCCGCGCTTGTAGAGGGCGGTCATCAGCGTCGCCGTGCTGACGGTCTTCAGCTTGGCGCGCGTCTCAGGGGACATCCCGGACATCCGCTCCTCCTCCCTGGGCCTCGGTCTCGGCACCCGCGAACGGTGACAATCACATGTCGCTTGCGCCGGCCTTGGCTCCCGCCCACGCTGAACGCGGACTGATATCCCAGATCTTGAGTAGCACGGTGCGCGGCGCCATTGTCAACCGGCACGGGTTGCGACAGACAGGATCCGACATCGACGGGGAAGCCCTTGGCCGGATTGGGATTTGCGGGCGGCGGACAGGTGCCGCCGGAGGATGGGCGCAGGCCGCGCTCCCTCGCCGAGACCGCCTATGACGCCATCGAGCAGATGATCATCAGCCGCCGTCTCGCCCCGGGCGCCATGGTCTCGGAGGGCGAACTCGGCGCGGAGCTGGGCCTCGGCCGGACGCCGGTCCGCGAGGCTCTGGCACGGCTCAAGACGATCGGGTTCGTGGAGGTCCATCCGCGGCGTGGCGTTCTCGTCACCCAGGTGGACGTCATCAAGCATCTCGAATTGCTGGAGGTGCGGCGGCCCCTCGACGAGACCGTGGCCCGCTGCGTCATCGCGCGCGGCACGGCGGAGGACATGGCACTTTTGCTGGACCGGGCAGCCGGATTGCGCAGCGCCGCCGAGGCCCGCGATCGGGAGGCCTATTTCCGGACCAAGCGCGGCCTGCACGAGGCCCTCGTCGGCGCGGCCTACAACGCGACGCTCACCGGCACCATGGCGGCGCTCCACGCCCAGTCCCGTCGGTTCTGGTACACCTACGAGCCCACCGCCAGCTTCCTGGATTGCGCCGGGATCCACGGGGCGATCCTGTCCGGCATCGCGGCGCGGGACGAAGCGGCGGCCCTGGCCGGGATCGGAACGCTGTTCGACTTTCTCGACCGGATGACCCGCCGGGCCCTCGACCGGCGGCCCCTGGTCTGACAGGTTGACCGCCCCGAACCCGCCCCTATCCTGAAACTGGGATATCAGCGGCATCCCAGCGGCGGGCGGAACGATGGCCGATCCCGGCGGAACGCCCCGGATGCGGCCCGAGGGCCAGGGAGGAACGGCTTGAGCGGATTGCCCCCACGCACCGGCGCGCAGGTGCTCGTCGACCAGCTCCGCGCCCAGAGCGTCGAGCGCGTGACCTGCGTCCCCGGGGAGAGCTACCTCGCGGTGCTCGACGCCCTGCGCGACAGCGGCATCGACGTGCTGGTCTGCCGGCAGGAGGGCGGCGCGGCGATCATGGCCGAGGCCGCGGGCAAGCTCACCGGCCGCCCCGGCATCTGCTTCGTCACCCGGGGGCCGGGCGCCACCAACGCCTCCGCGGGCGTGCACATCGCCCGCCAGGATTCGACGCCGATGATCCTGTTCGTCGGCCAGATTGCCCGGCGGATGCGGGACCGCGAGGCCTTCCAGGAGGTCGATTACCGGCAGATGTTCGGCGGGCTCGCCAAATGGACGGTGGAGATCGACGACGCGGCGCGCATTCCGGAGATCCTCGCCCGGGCGTTCCGGGTGGCGATGCAGGGCCGTCCCGGTCCCGTCGTGGTGGCCCTGCCGGAAGACATGCTCGACGACGTCGTGGCGGTGTCCGACGCGCCGCGCGTCGTCCCGGCCGCCCCGGCCCCGTCCGGGGACGATGTGGAGCGTCTGCGGGCGATGCTGGCGGAGGCGCAGCGGCCGATGGTGCTGCTCGGCGGCTCCCGCTGGACGCAGGGCGCCGTCGCCACCCTGGCCGCGTGGGCCGCGCGCCACGAGCTGCCGGTGGCGGTCTCGTTCCGGCGGGCGCAGCTCTTTCCCGCCGACCATCCGAACTTCGCGGGCGAGCTCGGGATCGGGCCGAACCCAGCGCTGCTAGCCCGGATCCGGGAGGCCGACCTGCTGCTGATGGTAGGCGGACGCCTGTCCGAGATGCCGGCGCAATCCTACGGCCTCCTCGGCATCCCCAATCCCGGGTTGCCCCTGGTCCACGTCCATGCCGACGCGGCGGAGCTCGGGCGGGTCTATCAGCCGGTGCTGGCGATCGAGGCGGCGCCCGAGACCTTCTGCGCCGCCCTGCCGGATTTCACGCCGACCGGGAGCGGTCGCGCCGCCGAGGCCCACGCCGCCTACCGCGCATGGTCCGAGACGCCGGAGCCGAAGCCCGGCGCGTTCCAGTACGGGGAAGCGATCACGTGGCTGCGGGAGCGGCTGCCGCGGGACGCGGTGATCTGCAATGGCGCCGGCAATTTCGCCACCTGGGTCCACCGCTACTACCGGTTCCGCGCCTTCGGCACGCAGCTCGCGCCGACCTCGGGTTCCATGGGATACGGCCTGCCCGCCGCGGTGATGGCGAAGCGCAGCCGCCCGGAGCGGATCGTCGTGGCGCTCGCGGGCGACGGCGACGTGATGATGACCGTGCAGGAATTCGCCACCGCCGTGCAGTACAGGATCGCCATCGTGGTGGTCGTGCTCGACAACGGCATGTACGGCACGATCCGGATGCACCAGGAACGCGAATATCCCGGCCGCGTCTCGGCGACCGAGCTGCGCAACCCCGACTTCGCGGCGCTCGCCCGCGCCTGCGGCGGCCATGGCGAGCGCGTGGAATGCACCGCGGACTTCGCGCCCGCCTTCGAGCGCAGCCTCGCCTCCGGCCTGCCGGCGATGATCCATTGCCGCGTCGATCCCGAGGCGCTCACCCCGACCATGACCCTCGCGGCCATCCGCGAGAAGGCCCTGGCGGCGCAGCGGGGCTGACCGCCCGTCACGCGTCCGTCCCGGTGCGGCCCGCCCGCACCCCTACGAAGAGGAGCAGCTCATGACCCTGCGCGGCGAGAACCTGATCGGCGCCGAGGCACGGCGCGGCACCGAGGCGGCCGTCCGGGCCGTCGCGGCGGCCACCGGCGAATCCCTGGAGCCGGATTTCCCCGGCGCGAGCCTCGGCGATCTCGACCGGGCCTGCGCCCTGGCGGAGGCCGCCTTCGACACCTACCGGGAGACCGATCCGGAGACGCGGGCCGGCTTTCTGGAGGCGATCGCCGCCAACATCCTGGAGACCGGCGACGCCCTCGTCACCCGCTGCATGGAAGAGACGGGGTTGCCCCGGCCGCGGATCGAGGGCGAGCGCGCCCGGACGGTGGGCCAGCTGCGCCTGTTCGCCGGCGTGGTCCGCGAGGGTAGTTCCGTCGCAGTGCGGATCGATCCGGCCCTGCCGGACCGCAAGCCGCTGCCCCGGCCGGACCTGCGCCTGCGCCGGATCGCCGTCGGCCCGGTGGCGGTGTTCGGCGCCTCGAACTTCCCGCTCGCCTTCTCGGTGGCGGGCGGCGACACCGCCTCGGCCCTGGCGGCGGGCTGCCCGGTGGTGGTCAAGGCGCACCCGGCCCATCCCGGCACCTCGGAACTGGTCGGCCGCGCCATCCAGAAGGCGGTGGCGTCCTGCGGCCTGCCCGAGGGGACCTTCTCACTGCTGTTCGATGCCGGCCAGTCGATCGGGCAGGGGCTCGTGGCCGATCCCCGGATCGCCGCCGTGGGCTTCACGGGCTCCCGTCGGGGCGGCACGGCCCTGATGGCGATCGCGGCCGCACGCCCGGTGCCGATCCCTGTCTATGCCGAGATGAGCAGCATCAATCCGGTGCTGCTGTTCCCGGGCGCGCTGGCCGCGCGGGGCGCCGAGATCGGCCAAGCCTTCGCGGCGTCGCTGACGCTGGGCGCCGGACAGTTCTGCACCAATCCTGGCCTGATCCTGGCGCTGCCCGGCCCGGGCCTCGACGCCTTCCTGGAGGCGGCCGGCGCGGCCCTGCGCGACAGCCCCGCCGCGACCATGCTGACGCCCGGCATCCAGCGCGCCTACCGGGAGGCCGTCGCGCGGGTGGCCGGGCACGCCGCCGTCACCCGCATCGCCGAGGGTGCGGAGGGCGGGGTGACACAAGGCCGGGCCAGCCTGTTCGCCACGGACTCGGACGTGTTCCTGGCGGATCCCGCGCTGCAGGAGGAGATGTTCGGGGCCTCGGGCCTCGTGGTGCGCTGCGCGGATCTCGCGGCGATGCGGGCGGTGCTGGAGCATCTGGAAGGCCAGCTCACGGCGGCGCTGCACCTCGCGCCGGAGGATCACGCGGCGGCGCGGGACCTGCTGCCGCTCCTGGAGCGCCGCGTCGGCCGCATCCTGGTCAACGGCTTCGGGACCGGGGTCGAGGTGGCGCACGCGATGGTGCATGGCGGCCCCTATCCGGCGACCTCGGACGGGCGCACGACTTCGGTGGGCAGCCTCGCCATCGACCGGTTCCTGAGGCCGGTGAGCTACCAGGACGTTCCCGACGCGCTGTTGCCGGCAGCGCTTCAGGCCGCCAATCCGCTGGGCCTGCCCCGCCGGATCGACGGCGTCCCCGAGCGCCGGTAAGCCGCTGCGGGCGGGGGCCAGACGGCCGCGATCCACCGCTTGCCAGGGGCGGGCGCGGCGTCTAGACAGCCTCCGCTCACCTTGGGGCGTCGCCAAGTGGTAAGGCAGCGGTTTTTGGTACCGCCATTCCCAGGTTCGAATCCTGGCGCCCCAGCCAAATTTCCAGCTAAGTCTCTCAGAACGTTCTGCTTCTCGTCCTGGCGCCCTGCGGGGTGAGCCGGTTGCTACACACCGCTGCTACACAGACCGCCTCACAGGCGGCGGAGGAGCGGGTGGGCTCGATCGCCAACGTCGTCCTGCGGGGACGCATCTTCCACTTCCGACGGCGCGTACCCGGTGGTCTAAGACCGCGGCTGCACCTCGACGAACTGGTGCGCAGCCTCGCCACGGCCGACCTACGCACTGCCAAGCTGCGCGCCTGTCGGTTATACCTCGCCTCGGAGCGCCTGTTCGCGGCCCTCTTCGCGAGCCCAATGCTGACCGACGACCAACTCGCCCGCCTCGTGCAGGACTTCTACGGGCTGATCCTCGAAGAAGAGAGCCGGGGACGGCTCACCCACGGGGCGATCCCGAACGACGTGCGCGCGCGCCGCGTCGTCGGGTACGAGACGATGGCCGCCCGGAACCGCGAGGCGCTCGCCTGCAACCGTCTTGAGGAAGCGGGCTTCGTCACGGACGCGATGCTGCGCAAACAGGATCTGGCCGCGACTGATCTAAGCCCGACCGAGCTCGCCCAGGCGCGACACGCCATGCTGCGCGCCGGCATCGACTTGGCCGAGGCGCTGAAGGCCCGCTACGAGGGTGACTTCAACTACGAACCTCTCGATCGCCTGCTCAAGGTGCAGCTGGCCGCCCTCGACCAAGCCTCACCGCCACCCTCGTCGGCACCTGAACCCGCCCTCCGCCCGTTCGAGCGTAGCGACACACCGGCGCCCTCCGCCGAGCTCCTGTCAGTCATAGGAGCGGCGTTCCGCACGACACAGGTCGCCACCGAGACCTGGGACAAGCAGACGGCGGCGCAGGCCGGGGCGACGTTTCGGCTGTTCGTGGACGTGTGTGGGGACCGGCCGCTCGCCGCCTACACCCGCAAGGACGCCGGCCGCTTCCGGGCTCAGGTCGAGCGGCTACCGAACGATTACGGCAAGCATCCACGCTACCGCGGCCTCACCGTCGAGGCGATCCTAGCCTTGCACGCAGCACTGCCCGAGGGACGACGTACGCCTCCGATCACCCAGCGAACGGCCAAGCGCCACTTTTCGGCGCTCTCCGCGCTATGGACTGCGGCGGTGGCGCGGGACGAGGCAGCCTCCAACATCTTCTCGGGCTTCCGCTTCGGGGGCGGGCGCAAGGCCAGCGAGCAGCGCGATATGTGGGAGCGGGCCGAACTCGGTCGCCTGTTCGCGACGCCCGTCTGGGTGGGCTGCGCGTCCCCGACTCGACGCACCACGTCGGGCAACCTCATAGTGCGGGACGAGAAGTTCTGGCTGCCCCTGATCGCCGTGTTCTCCGGCATGAGGCAGGAGGAAATCTGCCAGCTCCGCATCGAGGACATCCGGCAGGACGAAGGTGTCTGGTTCATCGACATCAACGACCGCCCGCCGCGCAAGCTCAAGAACGCGACTGCCGTGCGCCGCGTGCCGATCCACTCCGAACTGATCCGCCTGGGCTTCCTTGCCCACGTCGACCGGCAGCGGCGCATCAAGCAATCGCGGGTCTTCCCCGGGCTCGAACCGGGCGGGGCCGACGGACGCCTCGGTCACGCCTTCACGAAGTGGTTCACCCGCTACCGCCGCGACGTCGGGGTCTACCGGATCGGGCTCGACTTCCACTCGTTCCGCCACACAGCAACGACGCTGATGCACCAAGCCGGCGTTGCGACCGCCGTGATCGACCACGTCACCGGCCACGTGACGGCGGGCGAGACGGCGCGGTACACCAAGCGCTCGACCCTGCCGCAATTGCAGAGCGCCATCGAGACGATCGCGATCGGGGTGGACTTCACCCCGCTCCACGCCGACGTGCAGCGGTAGGCCGGCGGCAGGGAGAGGCCGCCCACGGCCGGGCAGGGGCCAGCTTTCAGCGCCGCCGCCCGCCCCGGAGCGGCGCGGGCGGCGGCGCCCCCTCGGCCGGCGCGACGAACAGCTCCCCCAGCGGCACCGCCAGTGCCTCGGCGACCTTGTCGAGCAGGTCGACCGTCGGGTTCTCCGCCTGCCGCTCCAGGCCGCCGAGATACGCCCGGTCCACGCCTGCGTCCGCCGCCAGCCGCTCCTGACTCAGACCCTGCGCCACGCGCACCCGCCGCAGGTTCCACGCCACCAATGCCCGACCCTTCATGAGCCAGGATCAGCGGCCAGCGCGGGCTATCTAACCACTGGCTATAGCCACACGGTACGGCTAAGCTAAAGCGGCGGCAGGGGGACCGCGGGGGCGGACGACGAACACGATGCGCGTTCGCATCCACCGCGGCACGCGCGAGATCGGCGGCACCTGCGTCGAGCTGGAGCACGGCGGCGCCCACCTGCTGCTCGACCTCGGCCTACCGCTCGACGCCGAGCCCGACGACGCGAGCCGCCACCCGGCGATCGAGGGGCTGGCCGGCGGCGGCAACCTCCTTGCGCTCCTGCTCTCTCACGGTCATCGCGACCACGTTGGCCTCGCTCACCTCGCCGGGCCGGACCTTCCAGTGGCGATGGGCGCGGCCACGCTGCGCATCCTCAAAGCGGCGGCCGCCTTCGTCCCGGACACCCACGTCCCAGCCAACGCGATCACTTTCACCGAGGGGCACACCCTCACCTTCGGCCCGTTCACGGTCACGCCGCGGCTCGTTGACCACTCGGCCTACGACGCCTACGCCCTGCTGGTGGAAGCCGGCGGTCAACGGCTGCTCTACTCCGGTGACCTGCGCGCCCACGGGCGCAAGGGCGCGCTGTTCGAGCGCCTCGTGCGCGACCCGCCCCGCGGGATCGACACCCTGCTGCTGGAGGGTTCGAGCCTCGGCCGGCTGGAAGACGACCGCACTTTCCCGACCGAGGCGGAGATCGAGACGCGCTTCGTCGGGCTGTTCGAGGATACCGCCGGCCTCGCCCTGGTCGCGGCCTCGGCCCAGAACATCGACCGCGTCGTGTCGCTCTACCGCGCGTGCAAGCGCACCGGCCGTACACTGGTCCTCGACCTCTACGCCGCCGAGGTGCTGGCCGCGACGGGCAACCCACGCGTGCCCCAGTCCGACTGGCCGGGCGTGGCCATATTCGTACCGCACCACCAGCGCGTGTGGGTCAAGCGCACCGGCCGCTTCGACCTGATCGAGCGGCATGGGGCGAACCGCATCTACGCCGAGCAGCTCGCGACGCTCGCCCCGCGCGCGGCGCTGCTATTCCGGCACTCGCTGCTGCCCGACCTCGACCGCGCCGGGTGCCTCGCGGGCGCGCAAGCGATCTGGTCGCAATGGGCGGGCTACCTCGACCAGCCCCGGGGGCAGGCCCTCGCCGCGGATCTGGCGGAGCGCGGCATCCCGCTCGCCCACGCCCACACCTCGGGCCATGCCGGCATCCCGGACCTGAAGCGGCTCGCGGCGGCGACCGCGCCCCGGCAGCTCGTGCCGGTCCACACCTTCATGCCCGAGCGCTTCCCCGCGCTGTTCGGCGCAAACGTCACGATCAGGGAGGACGGGCAGTGGTGGGAAACGGCGGCATGAGCGGCACGGACGCGGCGGGGGTGACCGGCACGGGGGACGCCACGGGGATCAATGCCACGACCGCGGCCCCGTACCGGAGCCTCGGCGAATCGTTCCTCGCGGCGCTGGAGGCGCTCGCGCACGCACCGCACGGGGGCTGGTGGTCCGACGTGCTCGCCGACCCGGACCTTCTGCTGGCGGTGCGCGACCGCTCGCTCAACGTCTACCACCGCGGCGCCTCGCTGTTCCGCATCACCCTGGCGGGCGCGGGCGTGGCGGCCGAGACACACGCCAAGTACCTCGTACGTCAGCGCCAAGCGCTGACCCGGCTCGGCCCGGACGGGGGCTTCGACCTCGACTCGGGCAGCGCGGTCTGGACGCGGTACGACGGGCCCGGCACGCTCGCCGAGATGAAGCGGGCAGCCGCGGCACTGTCCGGTCTGGAGAAGACCGGGTTACACGCGCTGGTGCAGGCCAGCCCGAACGTCGTCGACGTCGAGATCGCGCTCACCGGTGCGGCGTCCGCGACCGCCCCCGTCGAGCAAGACGAAGCAGAGGCGGACGCCGCGCTCCTCGCACCGGACGCCGAGACCCCCGCTGCCTCAGCCCAACCTCGCCTCCGCCAGGACCGGCTCGACGTGGCAAGCCTGGAGGAGCGGGGCGTACCGAGCGAGGCCTGGCTCGTCTTCCACGAGGCCAAGCTCGCGGCGAACCCGGGGCTTCGTTCGACGACCACCCCGGCGATCGTCGCGCAGGTCGCGCGCTACCGGGCGAGCCTGACTGCGCAAGCCGAGCGGCTGGCGGCGGGCTACCCGGCGCTGTGCTGCGACCTCGTCCGTCTCGACGCCCTGCGCCGGGCCGTGCTCACCGCCCGCGGCCTCGACCTCGCGGCGCTGCCAGCGCGCGACCCGCTCGTGGCAGAGGTCGCCTCCGGGTCGCGACGGCTCCGGGTCGACCCCGAGCCGCGCCTCGTGGTGTTCGGCTTCGACGCCGATCAGCGCGACGGCTGGCTGCGGGCGGTCACCGAGGAGTTGCGCGGCCGGCACGGGCTGCGGGTCTACGCGGTCGGTAAGCCCGGCGGGCGCACAGCCGCCGCCTTCCGCCGCCCGGCCGACGCGGGCGCCGCCCCGACGCCCGACGCGGCCTGACGACCCTGCCCACATCGGGTGCGACCGCCGGACGCAGCATGAATCGGCGTCCGGCGGTAAAATCCCGGGGTGGGCAACGGGTATCCCTCTCCTCGGCTCCTCCGGACCGTCCGCGAGATCCCTTCGTCATGTCCAGGCCGTCTCGTCACCCCGCCACGAACCGCCGCGCGCTGCGTCTCCCCTGGCAGGCTTACACCGCCACGACCGCGTTGAGGCTCGGCGCGATGCTGGCGCTCACGCTGGCCGCGGCACCCGCCCATGCCGACTCGCCGTTCGAGGGGCGCTACCAGGGCCGCGGCGACGGTCGGCTCGACCTTCATGTGTTTGAGTTCGGCGACGGCAGCGGCGCCCACTTCGTCATCGCTGAGACCGCAATCCCGAATGAATGCACCGGCGAGCTGCGCGGCCTAGCCAAGCCCGGGGGCGCGGGGGCGCTGGTGCTGACCCGCAAGGAGAAGGGATCGGACGAAGCCTGTACCCTCACCCTGCGCTTCGGCCCGGACCGCAAGCGCGTGCGGGTGGAGGAGCAGGGCTGCGGCGACTTCCATGGGGCGTCCTGCGCCTTCGGCGGCGCGCTGGCCCGCCGCTGAGAGTACCCCCCGGCCGGGCGTTCCCGCGCCCGGCTGGTCTGACCCAGCTCACATCCCGCCACTCCTCTCGATGGATCCCCCCATGATGCGCGCGATGCTGCCGCTCGCCCTGTTGCTGCTGGCCGCCTACCCGGCCCGAGCCAACCCGCCGGTTGACGATATGAAGTCCGGCGGCTGCCTCGAACTCAAGCTCGACGGCCGACCCACCCCCTGCAACCACGACTTCCGCTTCGTCGATGACGGCAAGGGCGAGATCAGCTTCCTCACCGGCTATGGCGACGGCCGGGGCGCCCCGAAGACGGTGCTGGCACTGTTCACCGCCCAGGCGCCCGATATGGAGAACGCCTTCGGCTACGCGCTGCGCCTGACGAACGTGACGCTGATGACCTACGACAGGCCGACCACCCAGCGGATGTGGAAGGCCGCCGGCCTGTGCTTTTTGGTCAAACCGAACCCGGTGCGGGCCGGCGGGAAGCTGGTGCAGCAGGACATCGTCGTGATGTGCTCGGCCACGCTCGCCGATCCGGGCGCGCCCGTACGGCGTATCGACTGGAAGTTTGTGTTCTGACGGGGATGGGCACCATGAGCACGTCCCTCACCGGCACGGATGCCGCCGCACCGGGTCCCGACACCCCTTCCGGCGAACCGCCCGCCCCGTACGTTGGCATCTTCTGGGGCGTTCCGGACGACGGGCGCACGGTGCTGGTCACCGACCGCACGCCCCTAGCGGAGGCGGAAGCCTACGGCGACTGCCTCACCCACCCGCGCGGGCACCACGAGGTCTGGGAGGCATGGCGCCGGCTCGGAGCCACCGCGCTGCGCCGCCGCGGCCTGCCACCGGCGATCGCGGGCTACGAGTACGAGGCGTTCCCGCGCGGGCGGGTGGTCTACATGCGCGGGCCGGCACTGTTCACCCTCTACGCGGACCGGCGCCTGCAGCGGCCGGAGATGATCGCCGACCTCGTCCAGCTGTTCGGTCTGACCGGACAGGACCACGTAGTGCACTCGGACGCGCACTACCGTACCCACGTCTGACCCGGAGGACACACAGCATGGGCGGCAGCTCAGCCGACATCGAGGCGCTGCTGGTCGACGTCACCGACCCAGGCGATCCAACACCGGGGATGCTGCCGGCAATCTTCCGCGACATCGTCGGGCGGCTCGACGCGACCGGGCTCGCCTACGCCGTGGTCGGACGCATCGCCCTGACGCTGCACGAGCAGGCCCGCTTCGTCGGCGAGATAGAGATCGTCGCCGACCTCGGCGCGGACATGGGCGAGCGCGCAACGGAACTGGCGCGGGCGACGCGCGCCCGGTTCACGGCGCACATGGACCCGCAGCGGTGCCGACGTCCCATCGTCCTGACGCTGCGTCCCTGCACCGGAGCGACCGAGACTCAACTGCTGGCCGAGGCCGTCACCCGCCCGTGGTTCGGCGTGCCGGCGCAGCTGGCGAGCGCGGAGCACCTCCTCTGGCTCTGGTGCCACACCGAGGCTCCCGACCATCCAGCGGACGCTGCCGCGCTGATCGCGGGCGGCACGGTCGACCTCCACCGCGTACACGGCCTGCTGCGCGAAACAGACGATTTCGAGGAGATCGGGCAGATGCGACTGCGACTGGCAATCGGCGACGCGGTCTTGTCGACGACGTCCTCGTTCAGCCGGTTCATGGCGGAGCGGCGAGCCCGGCTCGACCCGAACCACGTGCCGATCTGGCGGCTACAACGGGCGGAGGCCGCGGATGGCGACGAGCGCTGAGGGGGCGGCCGTCCGACAGGTCCCAGCCCTGCATCGCTGCGTATGACGACCGCGTCCGCGGCTGTCTCGCGGCCGTCGCGACGACTACATTACAGCGAAAATTGATCCGAGCGGCGGTAGACGAGCTGGACCAGCAGGACCGCCTCCACCGCCTATGACGCGCCTGCCGGTGGGCGCCGGCGTACCCGCGGCAGGCGGTTGACTAACCCCCTTGTCTTGGCACCCGTACCTCAATGCCCATACGGCTTGGCGCGCCTGAGAACCCCGCCTGACTGACCCGTCAGCACCGAGGCCACCCGACCCGGACCATCGCCGTTCTCGCGCCGATCCCCGCCCCGCCAAGTGTCTGAAACTTGGCACCTCTCGACGGGCCGGTTCTGCCGACAAGCGGCCTCGACGTCGGCCAGCGACCTGTAGCTCGCACTCGCGAGAAAAGCGGGTCACGGTTCCGCATAGCTGGGCGAGGCTGACGCGAACTCGTGACCCATTCCGGGCATTGAGAATGTCCGCTTGGGGGCGGCCAGCCCGCGGCTATGAACCTTCGGCGAAGTTGACTGGGGGTGTTGTGCTCTACCGCGGTTTAACGCCCTTTTGGCGCATTACGAGGCGTTTGCTCGAGTGTCCTTTTTAGACCGTTGCCGTTTCTGCTCGTCAGGGACTCTAGCGATCCGTTCGCATTGGGCGAACAGCTTTTGCGCGTAACGCCGCCCTGGGGCCGGGGTTCTGTTGTACCCGCCCGTGCCGCGTCGCGACCATTGGGACGGACAAACGCCGCGAGAAGCTCCTGCGCGCTCCTGCCGCCACCCCAATGCGATGGCGGCAGGACCCGAAGCTCTTCAAGATGGCGGGCCTTCTCGCAAGTCGCATCCTCGACGGTGACCGTCATTCCCACGCAGTCCGACACTCCAAACGTGCTGTATGCAAAAACCTAGTTTGCATACAGCGGCGCAGGTTCTCTGCGCTTTGGCGTAGCGAGCACGCGGCTGCCAACCCACACTTGTTCTCTTTTTGTTCACAGTGTAAAACAGCGGGCTCACGTGGGATGCGGGGTCAGCGCTCTGCACGATCCAACTCACCCCGAAAGGAGCCCGGGACAGGGGGCGGCGATCGTATCGTCTGGGTTGTCAGCGTCCTTGCGCCAAGCCAGTCTCGGCCGCAGTGAACGACACCTGAGGTCGTTGCATTCGCCGCTGGGAGGGCAGGTGACAAACACCATTATCCGCGTCGCGATCCACAACCTGACCAAAACCCAGGGGGCCTTCGTCGTTAAGCATGGAAAAAGCGATCTGAAAGTCACTCAGACGATGCAACGCGTGATCGACGACCTCACCGCTCTCTACGCCAAGCGGACCTCGAAATCTTACGGGAAATTCGCGGTCGATGAAGATCGATTTCCGACCGAGAAGCACCTCCGCGCCTACTTCAACGTCCAGCCCAGTGACTTCACGACGCTGACGCACAAAATGATGGAAACGCTGAAAGCTCAGGCGGGCTACAAGGGCGCTGCCACGGGCGGCCACGTCTTCTTCGCTCACTTCGAGCGCGAAGAACGGCAGTACCTCCTTATCGCGATCGTCAACGAGAAGCTCGGCGCATCGATGACGAGCGACCTCGATGTCCAGGATGTCCGCCATCTCGACATGGACGGTTTTCGGTTCGCGGGCCGCATCAACATGACCAGCTGGGCCAACGGCGAGGAGCGCTACATCGGCTTCTTGAAGGGAAAGCGGGAGGTCTCCGAGTACTTTAAGGAATTCCTCGGCTGTGACACTACGGTCCAGAACCGCCGTGACACGGCCGAGCTCGTCCAGGCGCTGATGGCATTCGCCACAGATGAAGGCATGGACACCCCGAGCAAGGACGATTTCCTCGCCCGCGCAAAAACCATCTGCGAGCGTTCGGCCAAGGCTCAGGAGGAACTCAGCTTCGAGGCGCTGGCCAACGAACTGAGCCCGCAGGATCCCGAGAGGCTGATGACCGTTCTGGCCGATCCCGATCTGCGCCTCAACGACGGCTTCGTGCCTGATCGCCGCGCCCTCGGACCGCTGATCAAATTCAAAGGCAAGACCTCGACCTGGAGCATCGAGTTCAACCGCGACGCGATCACCCGCGGAAATGTGCGGTTCAACGCTGAGGACAACACCCTCACGTTGACCGGCCTGCCCGAAGATCTCACAGCGCAGCTGCGCGCTGAGTACAGCCAAGATGGCTAGGATCACATTCGATCAGCTGACCCTGCTGTATCGTCATATCGCCTTCGATCAGAACGGCGATCAGGGAAGGCTGTCGATTGCGACCCAAGAAGTCCTGGAGGTCATCCAACTCATCGAAGATGACCAGGATGTCGCTGTTGACGCAGACATCGTGGTGCTCGAAGACGACGCGCTTCAAGTCGGTCAGATCGTATCAGTCCGCGTCGGCCCACCCCGGACCGCGCTCGGCTCCCTCGTTCGCGACTTCGACGGGTTGCTCGATAGCCCGGAAGCGCGGGTCAAAGAACCGCGCGCCTACTTCGTCATCGACGGCGGTATCACACCGGACATTGATCCTTGTCCCGAGCGCTTAGCGACCTATCGCAAGGTCCTCGAATTCACGAAGCTCGTCGGCGAAGCAGCGGTATATGTCGATCAATCCAAAAGGGAATTGATCTTCATCAAGGATGGCAAGTTCAGCGTTCCGCTGGCGTATAAGGCCGCCGACTTGGACCGTGTGAGCGTCTCCAACGCCGACGCCATTCTCAGCGCGTGCGCCGACGAGATTCACCGAGACCAGAAGCTTGCGATCCTCGCCGAAGCCGTCATCGGGATCTGCGCGTCTCAGCCGGTCGCAGTCCGGTTTCGCCACCTCATCGCAAACCTCGGTTCGGTGAACGAGGAAGTTCGCAACGGCTATCAGCTGTTCGCGTCCAGCTTCTCTTACTCGAAGATCCGCAACGAGATCGAAGCCGCACGCATCGATTATCTCAACAAGATCCATAAAACGATTATCGATATCCAGACGCAGTTGCTCGGTATCCCTGTCGCGACGGTCATCGTCGCCTCGCAGCTGAAAGTCACATCCGCCTGCGGCGTCGAGTTCTGGACCAACTTCGCCGTCGTCGTGGGAGCGTGGATCTTCGTCGCGCTCTTGGCGATCGCCATCGGAAACCAATGGGCGACGCTGACGTCCATATCCGACGATATCGCGCGCCAAAAAACCAAGTTTCAGCGGGACTTTGCGGCGCTCAGCAATCAGTTCGATACGATTTTCGTCACCCTTGCCGGTCGGATCAAATGGCAGCGAAGGTTTCTGGGGTTTGTTGGCGTGCTCGCAGTCGTCGGGGCAGCGGTGGCCACGTTCATCGCGTATCGAGTGACCAACGTCCCGTACATGAGCTGTTGGTCGGGTGAGGTCTCGGCGTCGGCACCAACACCGATCCCGCCGGCTGTGGCGCCTGTCGCACCGGCTCCGACGCCTCCGTCGCCTGTCTCGCCGCCCAAGCCAAGCCCGCCACCCGATTCGGCTCCACCAACGCGCGCCGAGCCGAAAATGGCTCCCACGCCACAGGCCTACCCGCAGCCGTAAGTGGTTTGCGCTGTCAGAAGCGCCAGGGGAGGAGAGGACACTCCGTGTCCCCGCAGTTCGGCTGATAGCTCGGTAGAACCGATCGCATAGGAGCGGCTCGCTCCAGGGGCCGACACGGCGACGGTCATCCGAAACTGCATGCCCACTACCGGGCGGTCATCTGATTTCCGTTCATGGCACGCAGCTACGGCGCGAGTGGGGTGGGATGCTGATGTCTCCCCAGAAGGAGCTGCATCATGCCTACCACGAACAAGACCGCCCGCCGGCCCTGGTATCTCGGCCGCCTCATCGGTCCCAAACCGCCGTTCAAACCCAAGCACATCTGGGCGACTCGCACCCGCCTGCAGCACGAGGGCCGTACCCGCGACCTCGCCCTGTTCAACACCGCCATCGACAGCAAGCTGCGCGGTTGCGACCTTGTCCGCCTGCGCGTGGCCGACATCCACCTCGGCGATGGCATCCGCCTGCGCACCACCATCGTCCAGCAGAAGACCGGACGGCCCGTCCCGTTCGAGCTGACCGAGACCACCCGTGAGACGCTGGCGGCATGGCTGAAGCTGCGGGGGCTTCGAGCCAGCGATTAGCTGTTTCCGAGCCGCAGCCGCCCGGGCGAGCACCTGACGACGCGCCAGTACGGCCGCCTGGTCGACGAGTGGGTCACGTTGATCGGGCTCGACCCGGCGGGCTACGGCACGCATAGCCTGCGCCGGACGAAGGTGGCGCTGATCTACCGGCGGACCGGCAACCTGCGAGCTTGTCAGCTGCTGCTGGGCCATACGAAACTGGAAAGCACGGTGCGCTATCTCGGCATCGAGGCGGACGACGCGCTCGTAATGTCGGAGCAGACCGACATCTGATCATTACCGCGGCGGCCTGCGCGGGCCGCCGCACCCAGCCCTCCACCGTCCGAGAAGGGTGGTTTTCCGCCGATCTCCTTTGGAGGATCAGCGGCGCAGAACGAGACGTCCGCTCAATCTACCATCCAGACCCGCTACAAGAGCCTCGGTATGCGGATGCCGGGCAGCCGCCCCTCATCTGACACCTCAGGCTGTTAAACCGGCGGTGGGCTTCCTGATCTCGTAATCGCGCATTCCCGGTCCCGGTCCTTTGATCTCAAGGTTTCCCGCATCCCCGAGGGCCTGGATACGACCGAACAGCACGATATCGCTGACGCCCTGACCCGGCGGATCAACCTCAACGGCGAGGTGGTGCAAGGTGCGACCGATCACCCTCGCCGCGACCTCCCAGTTTGTCGCGGCCTGAGCGATGAGCACGGCGTCGTAGTGTGTCAGCGGTGCCGATACCAAGCGGCCATTGCGCACGATGCGCAGCGGTGCATCCTCGCTCCTCAATGCTGCCCACCTCGCTGCGGCAGCATTGCACTCGGAGCGAGAGAAGACACGTCGCCTGTCCCTCAGGCGGGACGCGATCATGTCCTCGCGACGCATGATCCCGAGCGACCAGGGCGTTCGGACGCCGTCACGCGTGACGAAGTCGAGGGCTGTGGCGTCGATGATGTCGAAGGGGCGGCCATTCATGCGGAACGCAAATTCGAGGAAACTGGCGTGCTCGGTCGCGTCGCTCATGCAAACCCAATAGACGGGATGCACGCGGGTCGACGTGGCTTCCATCCATGGCTCCTCTGCCTCGCGCTGGTCGGCGTAGGGATCGGGTCGCAGGACGGCTCTGAGCCACGCGTGTCGAACATCTGGGTCCGGCGGATTGATGGGGCCGAAATTCAGGTCGCCCGAGAGCGCGATGACCCGCGCTTCGTCGCCCTGTGACCGAAGAGCGTCACGGATGGTGTCCGCCCTGCT
>NZ_FPBW01000046.1:0-28864 GCF_900116795.1 Methylobacterium sp. UNCCL125
GGGTAGAGGATCTCCTCCACTGCCGGGTTGAGCCGGTGGATCTCGTCGATGAACAGGACGTCGCGCTCCTCCAGGTTGGTGAGCTGCGCGGCCAGGTCCCCGGCCTTGGCGATCACCGGGCCGGAGGTCGAGCGGAAGTTCACGCCGAGTTCGCGCGCCACGATCTGGGCGAGCGTCGTCTTGCCCAGGCCCGGGGGGCCGACGAACAGCACGTGGTCCAGCGCCTGGCCGGTCTTCCGCGCCGCCTCGATGAACACCTGCATGTTCGCCCGCGCCGCACGCTGCCCGATGAACTCGGACAGGCTCAGAGGGCGGATCGTCTGATCCGGCTCGCCGGCGACCGGATCCGTGCCCGTCCGGAGCGGCGCCATCGTTCAGGCCGCCCTGGCGCGGCCCGACGCCCCCTCGAAGGGCTGGACCAGGACGCGCCGGCCCGAGAGGTCGTGCACGCTCACCCGCCACTCGGCCCAGTCGGTCCGGTTCGCCAGCGACTGCCGCACGTCGGAGGCGACCTTCCGGGCCCGATCGACCAGGCGTGCCGCGGCGCGGACCTCGGTGCCGCGGGCATCGAACACGCATTCGAGGCCGTTGGTGCAGTGGAACCGGTACTTGGCCATCCCTCGCTCCTCCTCGGCCGCCCCGTGCGGCCCGCGTCGTTTGTTCATTATATGTTCTCATTTTCGCAGGATCCAGCCCCGGCGGGGCGTCGCAGGCGCCCCCGGCGGGGCCGGGGCGTCGGAGGTTCGGTTGCGGCCGACGGGATCGGCAGGGAACACCGCGCGCCCTGCGGGCTTACCGGCCCGGACGCTTCACCATTGGACCGGGATACCGCCATGCGCGCCACGCTCCTCGCCCTCCTGCTGGCCGCCGCCCTGGGCACGCCCGGCCGCGCCGCCGAGGCGCCGGCCGAGTCCGACGCCCTCAAGCCGATGGTGAAATCGGACAGCCTCGTGTTCAACGGCATCACCCGATCCCCGGACGGCCGGCTGTTCTCCCCGTTCCAGCGGCAGAGCAAGGACACGGGCCTCGAACTCGGCGAGTGGCGGGACGGCAAGGCGGTTCCGTTCCCCGACGCGGCCTGGAACGCCTGGAAGCCGGGCGACGATCCGGCCAAGGCCTTCGTGGCGGTCAACGCCATCCGGATCGGGCCGGACGGGGACCTCTGGGTGGTCGACAAGGGCGCGCCGGGCATGGGCGCGGCGCCGCTGCCGGGCGGCCCGAAGCTCGTGCAGATCGACCTCGCCACGAACGCCGTGCGCAAGGTCTATCCGCTGCAGGCGGCGACCGGCGAGAAGAGCTTCATCGACGATTTCCGCTTCAACGGCAGCCACATCTACCTGACGGATGCCGGCCAGCCCGGGCTGATCGTCCTCGACCGCGAGACCGGCGGCCTGCGGCGGGTGCTCGACGGCCATTGGTCCACCATCGCGCAGCGCCCGCTCACCGGCCAGGGCCGGGTGCTCCGGGACGACCAGGGCAAGCTGCTCTTCATCCACGCCGACCAGCTGGAGGTCTCGCCGGACGGCAAGACCTTCTACTATCAGGCCTGCACCGGGCCGCTCTACAGCATCGAGACCCGGTATCTCGACGACGCGACCGTGAGCGACGACGAGCGCGCCAAGCACGTCAAGCTCCACGCCGCCACCGTGGCGACGGGCGGCACCGCCATCGACGCGGCGGGCACGATCTACGCGAGCGACACGGACGGCCTGCGGATCCTCAGGATCGCGCCGGACGGGACGATGAGCACCCTGGTGCAGGACCCGCGGCTCGTCTGGGTCGACGCGATGTGGATCGACGAGCAGGGCGGCCTGTGGATCCCGGCGGCGCAGATGAACCGCACGCCGGCGATGAACGGCGGCGAGGCCTCGGCGGTCAAGTTCCCGACGACGATCTACCGGATGCAGATCGACGCCAAGCCGCTGCGCAACTGAGCCCGGTATGAAGCGCCGGACGCACCGCGCGGAGAACCGGGATGCCGGTTCCCAAGTTTGACCGAAGCGGGGGCCGGGCCCCGGCGCGAGGATGGGAGGGACGGATCATGCGCAGGATTCGGACGTCGCGGCCGGCCGCCGCCTTCTTGGCGGCCGGCCTGATCGTCACGTGCGCGACGCCGACGCGGGCCGACGCCGCCCTCGTCCTTCGCGAGACCCGGCTCCACACGCCACCGGATTCCCACGAGCCGCAGCGGGCGATGGTCAACCTGCGCAACACCGGTCCGGACCTGGCGACGAACGTGACCGTCCTGTGTACCTTCACGGGGGCCGGTGGGGCGGTGCTCGACACGCAGCAGGCCTCGGTGCCGGAGGTCGTGGGCCTCGCCGACGTGCAGGCCGAGACGATCTACTACGGCTGGCCCCGCGCGAGCGGCGCCACCTGCCGCCTCGCCGAGCCGCACTGACCCGGTCCTCGCGGGCCGGCCGACGCAGCCTTGGCGGTTTCCGCGCGTTATGGTGCGTTCCCGTGGCGTCCCAGGTCCGTTTCCGGCAGAAGGCCCCCACGACCCGCCACCTCTGTCACAGCGCCAGTCCCGTGCCCGATTCACCGGCCCTCCCCGCCCCGGCGACCAGCCCCGACCGCCCCGCGCAGATCGGCCCCGTCGCGTCCGCGCGGCCGGCGGCGGAGCCCGTCGCGACGCCCGGACCCTGAGCGTGGACGCGACAGGGACCGACATGCTCCTGCGGCGCGCCCGCGCGCTGGAGGAGGAGGCCGCCGGATTGCGGGCGCGGGCGGCGACCACCGGCACCGGCGGCGCGCCGCCGATCCCCGACGGCGCCGCCCGGTTCGCCGCCATCGCCCTCGACCGCGACGGGTGCATCACCGCCTGGAACGCCGGCGCCGAGGACATCCTCGGTTGGACGGCGGAGGCGATGGGCGGCCAGCCCTTCGCGGCGCTGTTCACGCCCGAGGACCGGGCGGCGGGCCATCCCGGGGCCGCTCTGCGCAGGGCCCTGGACGAGGGCAGCGTCGCGGACGCGGACTGGCACCTGCGCGCCGTCGGCGGCCGCCGGCGGATGTCCGGCTCGGTGACGCCGCTGCGCGACGGGGCCGGTGCCCATGTCGGCTACGTGGCGGTGCTCCAGGACAGCCTGGACCTCGACACCGCCGACCGGGCGCTCCGGGAGGCCGAGGCCCGTCTGCTGCGGGCGCAGGAGGCGGGCGGGATCGGCCTGTTCACCGTGGGGGTCGACGACGGGCTCCTGCACCCGACCCCGCAATTCTGCCGGCTCTACGGCCTGCCGGAGCGCAGCACCTACCCGGCCGAGATCGTCGAGGCCCTGATCCTGCCGGAGGACCAGACCCTCGTCTCGACGGCAGCGAGCCGGCGCCGGGGCGACGCCCCGCGCGACGTCACCTACCGGATCCGGCGGCCGGATACCGGAGAGATCCGCTGGATCGCGCGGCAGGGCGAGATCGAGCGCGACGTCCACGGGCGCCCGGTGCGGTTCTCCGGGGTGGCGCGCGACATCACCGAGCAGCGGCAGGCCCGGGACGCCCTGCGCGCCGGCGAGGAGCGCTACCGGACGCTGTTCGACGCCATCGACGACGGCTTCTGCATCATCGAGTTCTTCGACGGCCCGCACGGCCCCCTGAGCGACTACGTCCACATCGAGGCCAATCCGGGCTACGAGCGCCACACCGGCATTCCCAACATCGTCGGACGGACCCTGCGCGGCCTCGTCGCGGCCGAGGACGCGGATGCGTGGCTCGACCTGTACGGCGGGGTGCTCCGCACCGGCCGCCCGATCCGGTTCGAACGCTTCTTCGCGCAGGCCGACCGCTTCATCGACGTCTCGGCGGCCCGGGTCGAGCCGCCGGGACGGCGTCAGGTCTCGGTGCTGTTCCGGGACGTCACGGCGCGCCGGCAGGCGGAGGACGCGCTGCGCGCCAGCGAGGCGCTCGCCCGCACCAACATCCAGCGCGTGCAGCTCGCCCTCGCGGCCGGCGCGATCATCGGCACGTGGTTCTGGGACCTGCCGAGCGACCGCTTCACCGTCGACGAGGCCTTCGCCCGCAGCTTCGGCCTCGATCCGGCCCTCGGCCGCGAGGGCCTGAGCCTCGCCCAGGTGGTGGAGACCGTACATCCCGACGACCGCGACGGCCTGGCCGAGGCCATCACGGCCGCGATTGCCCGGGGGGGCGCCTACGCGCACCAGTACCGGGTCCGCCGTGCCGACGGGAACTACTACTGGCTGGAGGCGAACGGCCGCGTCGACCATGCGCCGGACGGCACGCCCCTGAGCTTCCCCGGGGTCCTGATCGACGTGGACGAGCGTAAGGCCGTCGAGGCGGAGCGGGACCGGGTCACCGCGGCGCTGCGCAGCCTCAACGAGACCCTGGAGCAGCGGGTCGCCGCGCGCTCCGCCGAATTGATGCGCGCCGAGGAGGCCCTGCGCCAGTCGCAGAAGATGGAGGCGGTCGGCCAGCTCACCGGCGGGCTCGCCCACGACTTCAACAACATGCTGGCCGGGATCGTCGGCTCGCTGGAGCTGATGCAGACCCGGATGCTGCAGGGCCGGGTCGGCGACCTCGACCGCTACATCGGCGCGGCGCAGGGGGCGGCCAAGCGCGCCGCCGCCCTGACCCACCGCCTGCTGGCCTTCTCGCGCCGCCAGACCCTCGACCCGAAGCCGACGGACGTGAACCGTCTGGTCGAGGGCATGATGGACCTCGTCCGCCGCACGGTCGGCCCCGCCGTGGCGATCGAGTCGGTGGGGGCCGGCGGCCTGTGGCCGACGCTGGTCGACCCGAGCCAGCTCGAGAACGCGCTGCTCAACCTGTGCATCAACGCCCGGGACGCGATGCCGGAGGGCGGCCGCATCGTCATCGAGACGGCCAACCGCTGGCTCGACCACCGGGCTGCCCAGGAGCGCGAGCTGGAGCCGGGCCAGTACGTCACGCTCTGCGTCTCGGACAACGGCACCGGCATGACCCCCGACGTGGTCGCCAAGGCCTTCGACCCGTTCTTCACCACCAAGCCGATCGGCGAGGGCACCGGCCTCGGCCTGTCGATGATCTACGGCTTCGCCAAGCAGTCCGGCGGGCAGGTCCGGATCTACTCCGAGATCGACCAGGGCACGATGGTCTGCCTGTACCTGCCCCGCCATCTCGGCGAGGCGGAGGCCGAGGCGAGCCTGCCCGACCTCGCCCACGCCCCCCGCGCCGAGCAGGGCGAGACGGTCTTGGTGGTGGACGACGAGCCCACCGTGCGGATGCTGGTGACCGAGGTGCTCGAAGACCTCGGCTACGCGGCGATCGAGGCGGCGGACGGGGCCTCGGGCCTGAAGGTGCTCCAGTCGGACGTGCGCATCGACATGCTCATCACCGATGTCGGCCTGCCCGGGGGCATGAACGGCCGCCAGATGGCCGATGCCGGCCGCCAGCACCGTGCCGACCTGAAGGTCCTGTTCATCACCGGCTACGCGGAGAACGCCGCCCTCAACCACGGCCATCTCGGCCCCGGCATGCAGGTGATGACGAAGCCCTTCGCCCTGGAGGCGCTGGCCACCCGCATCCGCGGCATCATCGGGGGCGAGGGCTGAGATCCGGAGGCCGCGGTCGGGCGCCAGGCGGCCGCATCCTGGGCGGTGCGGTCGGGCCGGACCGGGCGGCGCCCGGCGGAACGTCGGTGCCCCCGCCGGACACGGGGTGCGGCAGGCCCGCGCGGAACGGGCGGGCGGGGTCGGGCGTCATTGCCATACCGATCCGACGCGCCCATGAGGACGGCCTCAGCGCGGTGCCCGAATTGGAGAGCGGCAGCCGCGGTTGCGCGTCAGGAATGTCGACCCGCGCCGAGGCCGGCAGCGCGAACGCGGGGCGACCGGCCGGGCCGCGCCGAACGGAGGCGACAGGGAAGCTACCGTGGACACGCAGACCATCCCGGCCGAACTCAGCACCTTCTTCGAGAAATCCCACATCGCCCTGGCGCTGGCCGCGGCGACCGACGACAACGTCCTGCTCCTGGTGAACGCGCGGTTCCACCAGCTCACCGGCTATACGGGCGCGGAGGTCGTCGGGCGCAATTGCCGCCTCCTCCAGCGCGACGCCGACAACCGGGAGGCGCGGGCCAAGATCCACGCCTTCCTGGAGAACGACCGGCAGGACTCTGTGCGCACGCCGATCTTGAATTTCCGCAAGGACGGGAAGCCCTTCGTCAATCTGCTGTACATGTCCAAACTGAAGGCGATCTCGGGCGAGGTGCGCTTTCTTTTCGCATCCCAATTCGATGTCAGCCGCTCGCAACCCGAGTTGCTTTCCGCCTACGATACCGAACTCGGCCGGACCTTGAGCCGGCTGACCCCGACGCTTGCGGAGAGTGGGCTCGTCATCGAGGGCTCGCTGATGACGATCGCCAACACGGTCGCCACGGTCGCGCAGGCCAAGCTCACGCTCGCGGATCTCGATGCACCAGGATTTCCATAACGCCCCCGGAGGCGAGGCCTCGGAGATCCTGGACGGCGCCGGGACGGTGACGGCCCCGCCCTTCGCCGGACCCGTCGTGGGAATCGGCGCCTCGGCGGGCGGACTCGAGGCCCTGCGGGAGATGCTGGCGCGCGCCCGGCCGCCGACCGGCATGGCCTTCGTCATCGTCCAGCACCTCGACCCCAACCATGAGAGCATGCTGGCACAGCTCCTCGACCGGCAGACCGAGCTGGAGGTGCTCCAGTGCGAGGGCGGGGAGCGGATCGCGGGCGACAAGGTCTACATCATCCCGCCCGGGCGGGGCCTCGTCATCCAGAACGGCGTCCTCGAACTCACCCACTTCGTCCAGCCGCGGGGCCTGCGCCGGCCGATCGACGACTTCTTCCTGTCGCTCGCGGTCGACCAGCAGGCCAACGCCGCCTGCGTGATCCTGTCGGGCACGGGGGCCGACGGCACGACCGGCCTGCGGGCCATCAAGGAGCATGGCGGCGTCTGCGTGGTGCAGCAGCCCGACACCGCCCGCTACGACGGCATGCCGCTCTCGGCGGTCGGCACCAGCCTCGTCGACTTCGTGCGGCCGCCGGGGGAGATCGTGGACTGCCTCACGAGCTTCTTCCGCCGCCGGGGCACCGACGCCGTCGACGACGAGGCCCGCCTCGTCGCCGACCACATCGACGACCTCTGCCGGGTCATCCGCGCGACGGTGGGCCACGACTTCTCCGGCTACAAGCGGACCACCCTGGTCCGGCGGGTCGAGCGGCGCATGCACGTCCTCGGGCTCGAGTCCGGCCGGGCCTATCTCGGCCGCGTCCGGGCGGACAAGACCGAGTGCGAGGCGCTGTTCCGCGACCTCCTCATCAACGTCACCCGCTTCTTCCGCGACGCCGAGCTGTTCGAGCTCCTCCGGGAGCGCGCGGTGGAGCCCCTGCTGCGCACCCGCGACCCCGAGGAGGACATCCGGGTCTGGATCCCGGGCTGCTCCAGCGGCGAGGAGGCCTACAGCATCGCCATGCTGTTCGCCGACGCCGCCCGCCGCCTCGGCCTGCCGCCGGCGGTCCAGATCTTCGCCACCGACATCGACGAGCGCATGCTCCAGATCGCCCGGGAGGCGACCTACCCGGCCGCCGCGCTCGCCGACATCCCGGCGCATCTGCGGGAGCGCTACGTCGTCCCCCATGCCGAGCGCTTCACCATCGCGGCCGAGATCCGCGACCTGATCCGCTTCTCCAGCCACAGCCTGGTCAAGGACCCGCCCTTCTCGCGGGTCGACCTCCTGTCCTGCCGCAACCTGCTGATCTATTTCGACGAGCGCCTCCAGCAATCGGTGGTGCCGCTGTTCCACTACGCGGTCCGGCCCGGGGGCTACCTGTTCCTCGGGCCCTCGGAGAGCGTCAGCCGGTTCGAGCACCTCTTCCCGGTCATCGACCAGCACGCCCGCCTGTTCGAGCGGCCGCCGGGCGCGCCGCAATACCCGATCGACCTGCCCGGGAGCGCCCGGCGCGGCGAGACCCGGCGCGGAGCGCGCGAGGAGCGCCGCGGCGAGCCCTCGATCGCCGACGAGACCGTCGCGGTGCGCCGCGTCATGGAGCGCTACGCCCCGCCCAGCATGGTGCTCAACGAGGATGGCGGCATCATCGCCGCCTACGGGCGCCTGAGCCGCTACTTCGACTTCCCGGTCACGCGGACCGGCGGCAGCAGCGCGATCACCCTGGCCCGTCCGGGCCTGCGTGACGTGATCGGGCCGCTGCTCCGCCAGACCCGGGATGCGCGCAAGCGCGTGGTCGTCCGCGACGTGGAGATCCGCTCGGAATACGGCGTGCAGCCGGTGGAGCTGATCTGCGATCCCCTGCCCGACAGCTCGATGCTGCTCGTCCTGCGCGACACCGGCGCCTTCCAGGCTGCGGACGATCTCGACCTGATCGAGATGGATGCCGGCGGCGACCACGTCGAGGCGCTGGAAGAGGAGCTGCTGCGCACGCGCTACAAGCTCCGCTCCACCGTCGAGGAGCTGGAGACGACGAACGAGGAGCTGAAGAGCTCCAACGAAGAAATGATGTCGATGAACGAGGAGCTCCAGTCGACGAACGAGGAGCTATCCACGGTCAACGACGAGCTGAAGACCAAGGTCGAGCAGCTCACCATCGCCAATGCCGACCTGCGCAACTTCTTCGAATCCACCGATCTCGCCGTGGTCGTGCTGGACCGCGCCCTGAAGGTGCGCAGCTTCACCACGGCCGCCACGGCGATCTTCCCGCTGCAGCCGGCCGACCGGGGACGTCCCCTCGCCGACGTGTCGAGCCGGCTCGCCGGCCTAGAATACCTGCATGACGCCCAGGAGGTCTGCGCCGGCGGCTCGGTGATCCAGCGGCGCGTCGCCACCCGGGATGGGGACCGGACGCTCTCCCTGCGGGTGCTGCCCTACCGCCTGCAGAACGGCAGCGTCGACGGCGCCACCCTGGTGCTCACCGACATCACCGAGGCCTTGTCCCTGGAGCGCCAGCTCGCCGCGGAGCGGGAGCGGCTGGAACTGGCCGTGAAGGCCGGAGGCATCGGCGTCTGGGAATACAGCCCCGATGCCGGGACCGTCGTGGTCGACAGCACCGCCGGCACGATCTTCGGCCTGACTCCCGACACGCCGCACCCCACCGCCGCCCTGGCGGCCAGCGTGCTGCCCGAGGACCGTCCCGGCTTCGAGGCGGCTCTCGCCGAAGCGGCGCACGGCCTGGACGAGTTCGAGGCGCGCATCCGCGTGCGCGCCGCCGATCACGCGCTGCGGCACATCCGCAGCTACGGGCGCCTGACCCGGAGCGGCGATCGGAAGCGGATCGTCGGCGTCTGCATCGACGTCTCGCCCGAATACGCGCTCGCCGAGACCCGCGACCTGATGCTGCGGGAGATGAACCACCGGGTGAAGAACCTGTTCGCGATCATCGGCGGCATGATCTCGGCGGGGGCCCGCACGCACCGGGAGATCGGCGTCTTCGCCACCGACATGCGCGACCGCATCTCGGCCCTCGGGCGGGCACATTCCCTGGCCGATCCCTCCGACGGCCAGGGCATGAGCGACCTCGCGGGCCTGATCGGCGCGACCCTGCGCCCGTACCGCGACCACGTCCCCACGGTGATCGAGGGGCCCCTCGTGGCGATCAACTGGCGGCACGTCTCGTCGCTGGCGATGATCCTGCACGAATGGGCGACGAACTCGGTGAAATACGGCGCGCTCGGGTCCGACGACGGCGCGCTGTCCGTCACCTGGGACCGCCAGGAAGAGGGGCTCGTCCTCGAATGGTGCGAGCGCATGGCCCGCGTGGCCGAACCGCGGCCGGGCCGGGGCTTCGGGACCCTGCTGGTGGAGATGTCCCTGCGCCAGCTCGAAGCGACCGTGACGCGCAGCCACGACGCGTCCGCCTACCGGATCACCCTGCACCTGCCGGAACTGGCGCTGACGCGGGGGTGAGGCGCGAGCCGATCCCTCCGCTACCGGCCGCACGCTCGCGGCGGCCCGTCGGATCCATCCATCCGTGTCGGCAACGCGGCTTCAGGACCGGGCGCGGGTCCCCTCGCCCGTGCGGGAGAGGGACAGGGTGAGGGGTGCGGCCTTACCGAGAAAGTCTCGACCTCGGCTGACCGGCGACGGGGCGCTCGATCCTGATCCTTCTCGTCCCTCACCCCAGCCCTCTCCCGCTCGGGAGAGGGGGTCCGTCGCGCCTCGTCTCCAGCGCCCGTGCCCATGCCCGCGCGATCTCTCGTCCTCTCGTCTCGGGCCGCGCCCTGCAGACGCGAAACGGCCCGCCGCGGCGATGCCGGACGGGCCGTCCTGCCTGATGGAGCGCCGGGATCCCAGCGCCCCTCCGATCAGTCGATGACCTCGACGATGCGGTGGCCGCGATCGACCAGGACGGGCTGGTCGTTCACGATGGTGTAGCGGTAGCCCGGACGCACCCGGTACTCGTCGGGCACGTCGTAGTAGGTCACGCTGTCCTCCGGCAGCACGGTGCCGACCCGGACCGGGCCGCCCCAGCTGTAGGAGCGCACGCCGCGGTCGCGGACGTAGCTGCGGAACCGGGGACGGTCGTCGACACCGAGGATGCCGCCCACCGTGCCGGTGGCCGCGCCCACGGCGCCGCCGACGATGCCGCCGACCGGGCCGGCCGCATCGGCGCCGACCGCCGCACCCTCGGCCGCGCCCCGCAGGGTGCCCTGCGCCTGGGCGGCCACCGGGAGGGCGAGGAGGCCGGCGGTCGCCAGCGACAGAAGAAGCTTGTTGGTCATGCTGAGATCTCCAGGCTCGTCAGGGCGTTACGGGCCGCGGAGGCTCAGTTGCAGCCTTCCTTGTGGACGGTCTTGGAGTTGCCCATGCCGTCCTCCTTGTGGACGGTCTTGGAACCGCAATCGACGGTGCCGGTGGTGACCTCGCGCTTCTCGACGACGGTGTCGCGGTGGTCGACGACGGCGGGCCCGTCGCGGCGGATGACCGTGGTCTCCTCGGCGCTCGCCGCGCCGCACAGGGCCGCGAACAGGGCACCCGAGAGAATGATGTTGCGCATTGGTAGCCTCCTGGTTTCAATCGAACCCAGCAACGGCAACCGCGGAAAAAGGGTTCCACACGCATCGCTCTGTACAGCGCGCGGATATTTGCGATGAGACGCGGTATTGGTTGCGTGCAATCGATCGCAACGGGCCGGTTCAGCTGCGCAGGACCGGCGCGCCGCGTCAGCCGGCCAGGGGCGGCACCCGGCGCCACCAATCGTGCGCCCGCTCGTACTGGTGCGCCACGCGCAGGATCTCGGCTTCGGCGAAGGGCCGGCCGGCGATCTGGAGGCTGATCGGCAGGCCGCGCCGGTCGAAGCCGCAGGGCAGCGCGATCGCGGGCAGGCCCGTGAGGTTGAACGGGTAGGTCAGCCGCCAGGAGGCCGCCAGCACGCTCTCCGCGCGCCCGCCGAGCGACACCGCGGACTCGTCCGTCCGCCACGCGGTCAAGGGCGAGGCCGGGCCGACGATCACGTCGGCCTCCGCCAGGACGGCGGCCATCTCGTCCATGATCAGGGCCCGCACCTGCTCGGCGCGCAGGTAGTCCGGCCCGGTCACGAGCCGGCCCATCTCCACGAGGTCGCGGACGTCGGCGGCGAAGCCCGCCACGTGGCCCTGGGCGAGGCTGCGGTCGTGATAGGCGGTCGAGGAGGCGAGCTCGATGGCGTAGATGGCCCCGAGGCCGTGGCGCAGGGACGGCACCGCGACGTCGCGGACCGTGCAGCCCCGGTCGGCGAGGAAGCGGAGCGCCCCCTCGATTGCGACAGCGACGTCCTCGTCGACCGCGTCGAAGAAGTGGTTGCGGATCACCGCGACGCGCAGGCCCCGGATCGGCCGGTCCAGCCCGGCCGTGTAGTCGGGGACCGGCGCCGCGCTGGCGGCGGGATCGCCGGCATCCGGGCCGGCGAGCGCCTGCAGCATCAGGGCGGAATCGGCCACCGTCAGGGTCAGCGGCCCGGCATGGTCGAGGGACCAGGAATGCGGGACGATCCCCGACCGGCCGACCCGGCCGTAGGTCGGCTTGAGGCCGACGACCCCGCACAGGGCGGCCGGGATCCGGATCGAGCCGCCCGTGTCCGAGCCGAGGGCGGCCGGGCAGAGGCGGGCCGCGACCGCGGCGCCGGAGCCGCCGCTAGAGCCGCCGGGCACCCGGTCGAGGTTCCAGGGATTGCGGGTCGGCGGCGTGACCATGCCCCAGGCGAATTCGTGCATGCGCAGCTTGCCGAGGATCACCGCGCCGGCCGCCCGCAGCCGCGCCACCGCGTGGCTGTCGGCCGCCGGGAAGGTCAGGGCCTCCACGGCGGTACCCGCCCGGGTCGGCATGTCGGCCGTGGTGTAGTTGTCCTTGATGGCGATCGGGATGCCGTGCAGCGGGCCCCGCGGGCCGGACCGGGCGATCTCGGAATCGGCCGCGCGCGCGGCGTCGAGGGCCGCGGACGAGAGGTGGACGAAGCTGTTCAGGGCGCCGTCGAGGCGCGCGATCCGGTCGAGGCTGGCGCCGACGAGGTCGGCGCTCGACAGCTCCCGCGCCGCGATCCGCCGCGCGAGCTCGGTGATCGGCAACGGCCAGAGGGCGTCAGTCACGGCGGTCGTCATGGGGCCCCCGGCGGTACGGCAAGGTCGGATCGAAGACGACCGGCGGATGGATGTCCGCAAGGTCGAGGTCGCGGAGCCGGGCGATCTCGGCGAGCACCGGCGCGAACTGCGTCAGCAGGTGCGCGACCCGCCCGGGCTCCTGGCGCAGGCCGATGACGTCGCGCAGGAGATCGGGCGCATCGGCGGGCCCGCCATCGGCCGCAGCGCCCGGCCGCTCGGCGGGCGCTTTCAGGAGCATCGCCACGACGTCGTCCGGCAGGGCGCCGGCCGGGCCGTCCTTCCGGGGCATGCCGGCCACGAACGGCACGAGCTGCCGCCGGGCGATGGCCAGGACGCGGCGCAGCTCGGCGACGGGCTCGGCGTGCTCGTCGACCCGCAGGTCGAGGAGCGGGTAATCCTCGCCGGCGACGATCCTGAGGGCCGCCGATTGCTTGCCGCGCTTGTCGCCGCCGGCCGCATCGCCGGCCTCCAGCGCCCGCATGAGCCGCTCGTCGAGGTCGCAGGCGGCGCTCCCCGCGAAGGCCTCCGCCATGGCGTCGATCACGTCGGTCCCGGCGAGCATGTTGCCCTGCACGGCGTAGCCGGCCCCGGTGCGGTGTCCGGCGGCGTCCGTGCAGCCGGCGCCGGTCCAGGCCGCGCCGGTCCCGCGCGCATCGACGAGGCCGAGCTGGCGCAGGTCCGGCCGGTCGTCGGTGGCGAGCGCCGCCGCCAGGGCGGCGTCGGGGCCCTGCCCGCCGGCCAGCCCGTCGAGGATGCGGGCGGCGAGGTAGGGGTTCACCCAGGACTGGGTGGTGACGGCCCCGATCCCGGCGCGGATGTAGGGGCAGAGCCCGCCCACCGCCGGGACGGCGCTCGCCACCGCGACGCCGAGCTGCCCGGTCCGCGGGCAGCGGGCGGCGATCGAGAAGGTGTTGAGTTCGCTCATGGCTCACACCGCCAGATGGCCGATGACACGCGCCTGCGCGTCCGGCGCCCTGGCGGGGCCGCTGTCGACGATCTCGCCGAGCTTGAGGACGGCGTAGCGGTCGGCCAGCGCCAGCGCGAAGGCGACGTGCTGCTCCACCACCAGCATGGACACGCCCGCCGCCCGCTCGGCATCGAGCACGCCGCGCAGGCGCTCCACCATGGAGGGCTGCACGCCCTCGGAGATCTCGTCGATGAGGAGCAGGCGCGGGCGCAGCATCAGGGCGCGCCCGAGGATCAGCATCTTCTGCTCGCCCCCCGAGAGGGTGCCGGCCCGCTGGGCCAGCCGGTCCTTCAGGAACGGGAAATGACCGAACAGCCGCTCCAGCGCCTCCGGCAGCATCCGGTCGGAGGGGACCGCGAGGCGCAGGTTGTCGCGGATCGACAGGTCCTGGAACAGGGGCTGCTCCTGCGGCGCGTAGCCGACGCCGAGCGCCACGAGCCGGGCGGGCGACAGGCCGGCGAGCGCCTGTCCCCCGACGGTGATCGCGCCGCCCCGCAGGGCGACCATGCCCAGGATGGACTTGAGCAGCGTGGTCTTGCCCATGCCGTTCTTGCCCAACAGCGCCACGATCTCCCCCGGCGCCACCGACAGGGACACGCCCTTCACGATCGAGACCGCTCCGTAGCCGCTCGACACCCCCTCCAGGGCCAGGGCGGCGCCCGCCGGCTCGCTCCGCCGCACTGCCTCAGCCGCTGCCTCACCCGCTGCCTCAGCCATGGGCACCTCCCGAATAGATGGTCCGGACCAGCTCGGAGCCGACGACGTCCTCCACCGTGCCGTCGAGAACGAGGCGGCCCTGGTGCAGCACCACGATCCGCGAGGAGATCTCGCGCACGAAGTCGAGGTCGTGCTCGACCAGCACGGCGGCGATCCTTCCCCCGGCGGTGAGCGCCTTGAGCACGGTCCCGATGGTGGTGCGCTCGGCCTTGGTCAGGCCGGCGGTGGGCTCGTCCAGCAGGATCAGCCGCGGCTCCAGCGCCACCACCATGGCGAGTTCGAGCGCCTGCTTCTGGCCGTGGGACAGGAGGCGGGTCGGCCGGGTCAGCAGGCGGTCGAGGCCGGTCATGCGCAGGACGTCGAGGGCCGCCTGCGGCAGGCCCAGCGTCTCCGCCTGCCCGACCGGGCTCAGGCCGTCATGGGATGCCCGGGCGAGCCGGAGGCAATCGGCCACCGACAGGCTCTCGAACACGCTCGCCACCTGGAACTTGCGCCCGACCCCGAGGCCGACGATGCGGTTCGGCGTCAGCCCGGTGATCGGGGTGCCGCCGATGGCGATCGCCCCCGTGAAGGGCTCGGTGCCGTCGCTGAGGCAGCGCATCAGCGTGGTCTTGCCGGCGCCGTTGGGCCCGACGAGGCTGACGAGTTCGCCCGCCCGGATCTCCAGGTCGATGCCCTCCAGCACCGTCAGGGCACCGTAGGCCTTGGCGAGGTTCTCGACCGTGAGGATGGGGGTCGCGGAGGCGGCCGCATCCGGATCGGCCGCCCGCGCGACGAGGCGCGGCGGCGCGGGTTCCCGCCGGCCCGCCGGCAGCGCCCGCCAGAGGCGGCCGACGAGGTCGGCGAGGCCGCCCGGCAGCAGGATGATGATGGCCACGAAGGCCGTGCCCAGGAGGAGCTGCCAGAGGAACGGCAGGTCGCCGGACAGGTTCGCCGCGAGGTAGTCGATGGCGATGGTGCCGAGCACCGGGCCGAGCAGCGTGCCGCGGCCGCCGAGCGCCACCCAGATCACCAGCTCGGTGCCGAACAGGAAGCCGGCATTCTCGGGCGCGACCACGCCCGAGGCGTTGGCGAACAGGAAGCCCGCGATCCCCGCGACGGCGGCCAGAGCCGCGGTCAGCCGGATCTGCAGGCGCCGCGGGTTGAGGCCGAGATAGGCGCAGCGCGCCTCGTTGTCCCGCAGCGCCACGAGGGCGCGGCCCGCATCGGCCCGGACCAGGATCCAGGCCGCCAGGGTGACGACGATCAGGAACAGGGCCGCGAGGCGGAAATAGCCCTCGCTCTCGAAGGGCAGCACGTCGAATCCGACGAGGCCGCTGCTGGAGCCGGTCCATTCGCCGCCCGCGTAGATCAGCTGCACCACGACGATCGGGACGACCAGCGAGATCACCGAGGCGTAGAGCGGGGTCGAGCGGTGGTAGAAGGACAGCCAGCCCACCGCGAGGCCGAGCAGGGCCGGCGCGACGAGCGCCGCCGCGACCGCCGCGGCGATCCCCAGGGGCGTCGCCCCGTAGGCGGTGAGGATCATCGCGGTCGCGTAGGCGCCGACGCCGAAGAAGGCCGCCTGCCCGAAGGTCAGGATCCCCGCGAAGCCCCAGAGCAGGTCCACCGTGACGGCTAGCACCGCGTAGATCATCGACCGGGTCAGGACGTTGACCGCGAAGGTGTCGAGGACGAGCGGCGCGATCCAGAGGGCGAGCGCCGCCAGGATTGCGACCACGACGGGCGCCGCGCGGGACAGGCGCCGCCGGCGGGGGGCCGCGGCGGCGCGCTCGGTGACGGGCAGGGTCTCAAGCACGGGAGAAACCTTTCGGGCTGATCCGCAGCACGAGGGCGGCGAGCACCGCGATGGCGATGCTGCCGAGGATCGGGCTCACGAAGGTGCTGATCAGGACCTGCGCGGCCCCGAAGACGAGGCAGGCCGCCGCGAGCGCCAGGTACGAGGCGTCGGCGACCATCACCAGCATGAAGGCGCCGATCAGCCAAGCGACGCCCATGTTCGGATCGACGCTGGTGAGCGGCGTCAGCAAGACGCCGGCGAGCGCCGCGAACCCCGCGCCGATCATGAACACGACGAGGCGCACGCGCCCCGTGTCGATGCCGAGGCTGCGCGCCAGGGTCTCGTTCATGATCACCGCCCGGGCCGAGAGCCCGAGCCGGGTCCGCTCGATCGTCAGCGCGAACAGGGTGCCGATCGCCAGCGCGATGCCCAGAGCCACGAGGCGGTAGGCGGAATAGTCGACGCCGAGGATCTCGACGGTGCCCGCCAGCAGGTTCGGGGTGAGCTGGACGTCCCGGCCGAAGGCCAGGGTGATGAGCTGCCCGACCACGATGCCGAGCCCCCAGGTGGCCAGGATCGCGTCGAGCGGCCGCCGGTAGAGCGGGCGGATGATGAAGTGCTCGGCGAGACCGCCGAGCGCCGCGCCGACCGCGAAGGCCAGCGGCAGCGCCAGCCAGGGATTGAGCCCGAGCTTGGCGGTCACCACCGCGCAATAGGCGCCGACCGTCAGCCACGCCCCGTGGGCGAAGTTGATGATCTTGAGCACGCCGAAGATCGCCAGGAGGCCGATCGAGACGATGAACAGGATCGCCGCGGTGGTCAGGATGTCGAGGGTGAGCAGCATCGGGGAGTTCCGGTTGAAGGACCGTCATCACGAGGCGAAAGCGGCAGAGGCCCGGCGCAATGAGCGCCCCTGTGCGGGCCTGCCGATCCACGCATCTGCTTTGGCAACGCGGATTCAGGATCGGGCGCGGGTCCCCTCTCCCGCGCGGGAGAGGGACAGGGTGAGGGATGCGGCCTCTCCGAGAGAGTCTCGACCTTGACCGCGCGGCGATGGGGCGCGCGATCCCGAAACCTCCGATCCCTCACCCCAACCCTCTCCCGCACGGGAGAGGGGGCGCGTCGCGCTCGTTCAGCGGCGTCGGTGTCCGCCTCGGACGGGCGGCCATCGTCGCCGGGCGGGGAGAGGGAGGCGTCGCGCCCCGCCCCTCATTGCAGCTTCGGGCACTGCTCGCCGGGATCGACGTCCTTGAAGGTGCCGGCGACCTTCACGGTGCCGTCCTTCTGGATCTGGCCGAGATACATGGTCAGCGGCGCGTGGTGCTGCTTGCTCATGGTGATCGTGCCCCGCGGCCCGGTGAAGCTTACCGTCGGCAGCGCCTCCAGCACCTTGGCGGTCTCGGTCCCGCCCGCCTTCTCGACCGCGGCCTTGTAGAGGTAGATCGCCTCGTATTCCGGCACCGAGAGGTCGTTCGGCGTGCGCAGCTCCGCGCCGAACTTCTTCTGCATCGCCGCCAGGAACGCCTTGTTCTCCGCGCTGTCGATCCCGGTGACGTAGGAGGCCGAGAGGTAGACGCCCTCGGCGTCCGCGCCCATGCTCTTGGCGGTGCCCTCGTCCAGCGCGAGGTTGGCGAAGGGCAGCGTCACGCCGGCGCCGCGCAGCTGCTTCGTCAGCGTCACGTTCGGCGCGCCGCCCGCCGTCGAGGTGATCAGCGCGTCGGGCTTGGCCTCCTTCAGCTTGGAGATGATCGCGGTCCAGTCGCTGCCGTCCATCGGCAGGTATTCCTCGCCGAGAACCTTGCCGCCGGTCTTCTCGACGTAGCTCTTGGCGAAGCCCAGCATGCCGCGGCCGAAGGCGTAGTCGCTGCCGATCAGGAAGTAGGTCTTGGCACCCTGCGCCTTGAAGGCGTCCACCACCGGCGGAACCTGCTGCTCCGGCACCCAGGCGTCCACGAACATGTTCTTGTTGCAGGAATGGCCCTCGTAGAACGAGGTGTAGATGTACGGCACCTTCCCCTTGGTGACGGCGGGCAGGCCGGCATTGCGCGCCGCGCTCGTCTCCATGGAGATCAGGACGTCGACCTTCTTCTGGTAGATCAGGCTGTCGAAGGCCTTCTGGGCGCCCGCCGCCCCGGAGGCGTCGTCGGCGACCTCGAGGACGAGCTTGCGGCCGAGCACGCCGCCCTTGGCGTTGATCTCCTCCACGGCGAGTTCGGCCGACTGCACCACCGAGGGGGCGACGACGCTGTTGGCGCCCGACAGGCCGATCGGGATGCCGATGACGATCGGCTTGCCGTCGGCGGCCTGCGCGGCCGTGGCGGCGAGGGCGAGCGCCGCGGCGCCGGCGAGGGACCATTTCACCATGAACGAACTCCTTGGGACGGACGGGAAGGGTTACGGATCTCGGCTCAGCCGTAGATGTCGGTGCGGCGGTCGCGCAGGAGCGAATTGAACCGGTTCAGGTCCTTGCGGCCGGCCGCGTCGAGATCGACCAGCGCCGAGAGGGTCTCGGTCCGGTCGCGGCTCGCCGGGCCGGCGAGCGGCCAGCCCTTGGGGCCGACGATCAGGCTCTGCCCCTCGAAGGGCTGGCCGCGCTCGGTGCCGACCCGGTCGGCGCAGGCGATGAAGAGGCCGTTCACATGGGCGGCGGCCCGGTGCAGGGTGTTGGCCATGGCGGCCTCGCCCGCGGGCTGGTCGGGCATCGGCACCCAGTTGGTCGGGATGCAGACGATCTCGGCGCCGCCGAGCGCCAGCTGCCGGAAGGTCTCGGGGAACCAGCCGTCGTAGCAGATGGCGACGCCGACCTTGCCAAGCGCCGTGTCGAAGACCGGGAAGCCGAGGTCGCCCCTGGCGAAGAACACGTTCTCCTGGTCCCAGAGATGCGCCTTGCGGTAGGTGCCGATATAGCCCTCCGGCCCGACGATCACGGCGGCGTTGTAGAGGACGTCGCCGGCGGATTCGGCGATCCCCGCCACGATGTGCACGCCGAGTTCCGCGGCCAGCGCCGCCCAGGCCCGGGTGGTCGGGCCCTCCGGCACCGGCTCGGCCAGGGCGGCGGCCTCCGCGGCGGATTCGAACACGTAGCCGGTGCTGGCGAGTTCCGGCAGCACGATCAGCCGGCTGCCCGCGGCGGCGGCCGCGCGGACGAGATCGGAGGCCTGCGCCAGATTCGCGTCGACCGCGCCGAAGTCCGGCGCGAACTGGATGCACGACACCCGTATCGGCGGGCGTGCAGGACCGTTCGCTTGGATCATGAAAGCTCCAAAACGCAAAAAGCCCCTGGGCGCGGACAAGATCATCCGCGAACCAGAGGCTTCAAAGCCGAGATGTCATGCAGCAATCTTGCTGCGGGGCAACCTTGCCCGGTTAGACTACGATACGCGCCCCGAACCGGACCGCAAGACCATAAATGCGGCAGGCTGCTGCGATCAGGTCTTTTCCGCCAACGCGATGCGCAGGCCGAGACCGCTCATCGCCTCGTGGGCCGAGACCACGCTCTCGGCCACGCTGGCCATCGGCACGCGGGCGGCGGTGGCCCGGTCCCGGAGCATCTTGTAGGCGGCGTCCTCGTCGATCCGGTTCAGGTCCACGAGCAGCCGGACCGCCTTCTCGACGGTGCGGCGGCCCTTCATGGTCTCCTCCAGCCGGTTGATCTTGCTGGTGAGCCGGCCCTCGTAGCCGCGCCGATAGCGGGCCAGGGCGAACTGGGTGAGCACGCCCCGCGGGTGGAGCGGCTTGTTGAGCACGCCGTGGGCATTGACGTCGGCGATCGCCTTCAGGGAGGTCGGGCTCTCGTAGGCCACGATGGCGATGACCGCCGGCTCCAGCGCCTCGATCGACGGCAGCAGGTGCATCACCTGAGCGTCGTCGAGCTGGATGAACAGCGTGTCGATGTCGGCGGGCAGGGCGGCGGGCGGCGGCCACGCCAGGGAGACCGCGCAGCCGAGGCGGCGGAGCTGCTCCAGCAGCGCGGCGCCCTCCTCGTCCTTGGGGTGGATGACGAGGGCGCGGGCGCGCCGCAGGTCGTCCAGGATCTTGCGGGCGGGGGCGGTCACGCGGCGAGACCCTCCTCCAGCCAGTTCGTCTCGAACCGGGACCACGCGAGGTAGGGATCGGGCCGCACGGGCCGGCGCGCCCGCCAGACCACGTCGAACTGCCCGTCGGCCCGGGCGACGCCGATGCCCGGCGTGAGCCAGATGTGCCGCGTCTCGCCGTCGAAGGCGAGGTCGCCCTCCGGCGCCGCGAGGCGCTGGCGCAATGCCGCCGCGCCGAGGCGCTCGGCGTCGAGGGTGCCGGCCTCCGTGAGCGCCCGGGCGAAGAGATGGACCTGCGCGTAGGCGGTCTCCGACCACATGCTGGTGGGGCGCTCGGGCCCGAACCGGGCCTGGAAGGCGGCGACGAAGCGCCGGTTCTCCTCGCTCGCAAGGGACCCGAAATACGGGGCCGCCAGGACGTGGCCGGTGCAGTGCTCGGGACCGATCGCGTGGATCTGGCCCTCCGCCAGGGTCAGGCTGGCGATCGGGCAGCGGGCGCGGTCGATGCCGGATTCCGCGTAGGCGCGGTAGAGCCGCTCGGCCCCGCGCCCCACCACGGTGGAGAAGACCGCGTCCGGCGCGGCGTCGCGGATCGCCGCGATCATGGCGGCATGGGCCGCGTCGTCCGCGTCGAGGGCCGCGTACAGCTCGCCCACGATGGTCCCGCCCTTCGCCTCGATCAGGTCGCGCATGACCCGGTTCGATTCCCGCGGGTAGATGTAGTCGGAGCCGATCAGGAAGATCCGCCGCCCCTGCTCCTGCAGGAGGTAGTCGGCCAGGGCGAAGACGTTCTGGTTGAGGGTCGCACCGGTGTAGATGATGTTCTCCGAGTACTCGAAGCCCTCGTAGATCGACGGGTACCAGAGCAGGCCGTTGTGCCGCTCCATGGTGGACAGCACCGACTTCCGGCTCGCCGAGAGCGAGCAGCCGAACACCACCTCGACCCCGTCCTCGGCAAGCATTCGCCGGGCCAGGGTGCGGTAGGCGTCGGTCTCGCCGGCGGGGTCGTAGCAGACCGGCTCGATCGGGCGGCCCAGCACGCCGCCGGCCTGGTTGATCTCCTCGATCGCGAGCGCGGTGCCGAGGAAGTGCTCGGTCTCGGTGATGCCGCTCACCCCGCTGCGGGAGAACAGGACGCCGACCCGCCACGTCGCTTCATCCTTGGCCGCCATGGCCCCTCCCCGCGCGCGCCCAGGCCCGGCGGATCGCCCGCGCCTCGGCCCCGTCCTACCCGACGGACGCCCCCCTGCGGAAGCGTCGGCCCGGTCGCGCGGGCTCGTCCTGGATCCGCGACCGGACATCCCGCTCCGGCCGCTGCGATCCTCAGGCGGTCCCGGCCCCCGGTTCGGCCCGCCGCACCGGCCGGCTGACGAAGCGGGAGCCGGCGAGCAGGAACCGCCAGGGCGTCTCGGCGCCGCGGGTGATCCCGATGCGCCGGTCGCTGACCACCTCGACGGCCCCGGGATCGCCCGCGGCGCGGGGCTCGAACCGGAACGGCGCCCCCGCGAGGGGCGCGCCGTCCAGCGCGTCGGTGACGCCGAGGGCCTGGCAGAGGCGGCCCGGCCCGGCGCAGAGCAGGCGCGGCTCCTCCACGCCGCGGCGCGCCCGCATGGCGGGAAGCCCCTCGTTGGGCGCGAGGGCCCGGAGCAGCACGGCGCTGCCGGGCTCGCAGACGAGGTTCAGGCACCAGTGCATCCCGTAGGAGCGATACACGTAGGCATGGGCCGGCGGCCCGAACATGCTGGCGTTGCGCCGGGTGGGGCCGCGGAAGCTGTGGGAGGCCGGATCGGTGCTGTCGTAGGCCTCGGTCTCGACGATGATCCCGCCGGCCGCGCCGACGAACAGGCGGGCGCCGATCAGGTCGAAGGCCACCGCGGCGGCGCTGCGGGCGAAGAAGGTGTCCAGCATCGGGTCTCCGGCGCGGTCGATACGCGCGATCCTCACGTCCGGGACTCCACGGATCGCCGGCGATTGGAAATAAATCGGACGCGGCGGAAGTCTTGCTGGTACGAGGGACCGTGAATGGCGGGCCCAGAACCGATCTCCTCGGACCTCCCAGCATGGTGCGCACAGCCTCGATCGCGACGCTTCGATCCGCCGATGCGGGCGCGCAACCCCGATCCGCCACGCAAGCCGCGCGGATCCGCCTGAACCTGCGGCGCCTCCGGCTGGCCAGCGGCGTGGTCCTGTTCGGCTACGTGCTGACCCACCTGCTCAACCACGCCCTGGGCAACATCTCCCTCGACGCCATGGAGGACGGCCTCGACCTCGTCACGGCCGTCTGGCTCAATCCCGTCGGCCTGACGCTGCTCTACGGCGCCCTGGTGCTCCATCTGCTGCTCGGGCTCCAGGCGCTCTACGCGGCCCGCTTCTTCCATTGGCGGCCCTCCGAGGCCCTGCAGCTGGTCTCGGGCCTGCTGATCCCGACGCTCCTCATCAGCCACATCACGGCGACCCGGATCTCCTTCGTCACCGAGGGGCTCGACAAGGGCTACGCGCAGGAACTCTACGCCTTCTGGATCGCCTCGCCGACGCTCGGCCTGCTGCAGGTCACGGTCCTGGTCCTGGCGTGGATCCACGGCTGCATGGGCCTGTATTTCTGGCTGCGGCTGAAGCCCGCCTTCGGGCGCATGGCGCCCTGGCTGCTGGCGCTCGCGGTCCTGGTCCCGGTCCTGTCGCTGCTGGGCTTCGCGCAGGGCGGCCGCATGATCCTCACCCTGGCGCAGGATCCGGCGTGGCGGGCGGTGGCCCTCCAGCCGGTCCATGTCGGGCTGCCCGATCAGGTCGCGCGGCTCGCCGCCATCCGGGACGGGCTGCTCGGGACCTATGCGGGCCTGGTGGCGGCGGTGGTCGCAGCGCGCGGCGTGCGGACCCTCGCCGAGGTCAAGCGCGGCACGATCCGGCTCAGCTATCCGGACGGGCGGGTGGTGCGGGTCCCCCGGGGCACCAGCGTGCTGGAGGCGAGCCGGCGCAATCGGATCCCCCATGCCAGCGTCTGCGGCGGCCGCGGCCGATGCTCCACCTGCCGCATCCGGGTGACGGACGGCAGCGACGGCGCGCCCAGTCCCGGCCGTACCGAGCGGTCGGTCCTGGAGCGCATCGCCGCCGGTCCGGGGGTGCGCCTCGCCTGCCAGTTCCGGCCCGAGACCGACATGGCCGTGGTGCCGCTGCTGCCGCCGCAGCCGCGGATGCGCCAGGCCGACCTGCTCGACCGGGCGCAATCCGGCGAGGAGCGCTTCATCGTGGCGATGTTCGTCGACCTGCGCGGCTCGACCCGGCTCGCCGAGGAGCGCCTGCCCTACGACACGGTGTTCATCATCAACCGCTTCCTCGGCGCGGTCGGCGACGCCGTGCGGGAGGCCGGCGGCTCGACCAACCAGTTCCTCGGCGACGGCCTGCTGGCCCTGTTCGGCCTGGAGACGGAGCCCGGGCAGGCCGCCCAGGACGCCCTGCGGGCGATCGACCTCATCGCCGACGCCGTCGACACCCTGAACCGGCTGCTGGCGGCCGATCTGGAACACACGCTCCGGTACGGGATCGGCGTGCATGCGGGCCTCGCCATCGTCGGCGAGATGGGCGACGCCACCGATGCCCGCTTCACGGCGCTGGGCGACACCGTCAACGTCGCCGCCCGCCTCCAGGGCCTGACCAAGACCCTCGGCTGCGTGGCCGTGGTGTCGGAGGCGGTCTATCAGGCGGCCCGCGTGGCGCCGGAGGCGATCCGCGACATCGCGGTGGAGGGCCGCTCGGAGGCCGTCCGGGTCAGCACCCTGGGCCGCCTCTGAGGCGGCGTCCGGGCGGGACGCGCGGGCCGTCCCCGCGGGCAGATCCTGCCCCGTGCTCCTGTTCCCATGCCCCCGGCCCCGCCGCCGCGCCTCAGGCCCGTTGCCGGTCCGCTGCCCCGAGGCGCGGCGCCAGGGCCAGCATCAGCGGCACCACGGCGAGCGCCGTCCCGGCCGCCGCCACCGCCGCCCAGTGCGGGCCGGCCGCGTCGCCGAGCCGTCCGTAGAGCAGCGGCGCCGCCAGCGCGCTGCCGCCGAGCGTCCAGGTGTAGAACACCGCGAAGGCCCGCTCGACCCGACCGCCCGGGGCCAGTTCCGGCACCGTCCCGTAGAGGACCGACGAGGTGCCGTTCAGCATCACGCCGAGGAGCGGCAGCAGGATCAGCCCGGGGGCCAGGGGCAGGACGATCACCGCCAGGATCGCGAGCGCCGTCCCGGTCTCGGTGAGGATCACGGTCCGGGTCACGCCGAGGCGTTCCCCGAGGCGCCCGCACACCGCCTTGCCGAGGGCGCCGCCGATGAAGACCAGCGAGAGCGCGAGGCCCACCGTGGTCAGCGCCGCACCCTTCTCCTGCAGCAGGAACGGCAGGTAGAGCAGGAAGGCCGGCCGCGCGGCGTTGTCGAGCATGCCGATGGCGACGAGGAGCCCGAACCCCGCGCCGGGTGGCGATCCGCCCGCGACCCGGCGGGTCGCCCGCTTGGCGGCCGCCTGGGCGCTGCGTGACTGCGGCTCACGCGGAAGCAGGCGCCCGACCAGCACCGCCACGAGGACGCCTCCGCCGGCGATCACCCAGAGGGCGTGGCGCCAGCCCGACAGGGTCAGCAGCAGCCCGACCAGGGGCGGGACCGCCGCCTTCCCGAGGTCGCCGGTGAAATTGTAGGTGCCGAGGGGCCCCCGCGCCGCCGCGCCGTAGGCCCGGGCGATCACCGCCGAGGCCAGGGGATGCTGGGTGCTGCTGCCGGCGCCGCCGAGCAGGAGGCCGACCCCGAGCCCGACGAGGCCGCCCGAGGCGCCGGCGATCGCGTAGCCCGCCGCGCTGAGCCCGGTGCCGAGCACCAGCACGATGCGGGCGCCCCAGGCCTGGGCAAGGCGGCTCGCCGGCATCTGCAGCGCCGCCAGCGCGCCGTTGTAGAGCGACCGCAGGAAGGCCAGGGCGACGTAATCGAGGCCGAACTCCGCCTGCCAGACCGGCAGCAGCACGTAGATCAGGTCCGTGTAGCCGTCGTGCAGGGCGTGGTTGACCCCGGTGGCCAGGAGTGTGCGCCGGGCCTCCGGCGGGGACGCGGTTTCGGAAGACGCGGTCGGAACGGACGCGACGGACATCCAGCCATCCTTCGTGGTTCCGATCCAGGATGGCGGTCTGGCGGGGGGCTGACAAACGCCTTATGCTGACGCTCGCGTGAGGAAACCTGACCCGTGCATCGTCGCCTGCCGCCCCTGAACGCCCTGAAGGCCTTCGAGGCGGCCGCGCGGCACGGGAGCTTCACCCGGGCCGCGGACGAGCTGCGGGTCACCCACGGCGCGGTGAGCCGGCACGTGCAGATGCTGGAGGGCTGGCTCGGCCTGCCGCTGTTCACGCGCCACAACCGGCGCGTGGTCCTCACCGAGGCGGGGGTCGCCTACGCCACCGAGATCGGCGCCGCCCTCGACCGGATCGCCCTGGCCACGGCCCGCCAGGTCGAGCGCGGGCGGCCGCGCCTGCTGCACGTGAATGCGCTCGCCACCTTCACCCTGCGCTGGCTGATCCCGCGCCTGTCCGGCTTCCAGGTGGCCAACCCGGCGATCGAGGTCCGGCTGACGACCTCCAACGTGCCCCTGGCGCAGCTCGCGGAGCCGTTCGATGTCGCGATCCGCGGCGGTCCGGAGACGCGCCCGGGCCATCGCGCGGAGCCGTTCCTGTCCGAACGCCGCATCCCCGTCTGCAGCCCGGCCCTGCTGCAGCGCCTCCCCCTCGCAGGGCCCGAGCAGCTCCGGCAGCACACCCTGCTGCACGCGGCGACGCTCCCGCGGGTCTGGCCGGACTGGCTGCGGGCGGCCGGCGTGCCCGATCTGGAGCCGCAGGCCTCGGTGACGCTGGAGCATTTCTACCTGACCCTCCAGGCCGCCCTCGACGGGCTCGGGATCGCCATGGGGCCCGAGCGGCTGATCGCCGACGACGTCGCGGCCGGCCGCCTGACCCTGCCCTTCGCGGGCCCGTCTCTGCCGGCACGGAGCTACTACACCTACGTCCCGGAGCCCCGGGCGGAGGATCCGGCGGTGCGGGCCTTCTGCGGCTGGCTCGCCGAGGCGGCCCGGCAACCGTGAGATCCCGTCTTTGCGAGCGCAGCGAAGCAACCCAGTGTCGCGCAACGTTGGGGCTCGTGGCGCCGCTGGATTGCTTCGCTGCGCTCGCAAGGACGGTTTCGGAGTGGCGTCCGGGCGCGGTTCCGCGCATGGATCGGATCCGGAACGCCCCCGACCGCGTCAGGGTTTGCGTGAGACGCTTCTGCCGAAGGTGACCGCATGGCGCGCAAGCGTCTCCGCCCGACCATCGAGAGCCTGATCGAATCCCTCGGGCGGCTCGGCCTGTCCCCGGAGGCCGTCGACCTCGACCGGCTGCTCGCCGATCTCGAACTGCCGGAATACGGCGCCGAGGTGGAGGACGACCGCGTCGCCCGCGCCGTGCGCGCGATGCAGGCCGCCCGGGCCTTCGCGGAGACCGGCATCCCGGCGGTCCGGAAGGCCGTGCCGAACCTCCGGGCCGTGGTGACGAAGGACCACCGCATCACCTGGCTGATCCGGACCGAGATCCCGCTCCTCGACAACGGCCGCCTGGACCTGCGGCTCGACATCGCGCCGGAGCCGGAGGCGGCCGAGATCCTGGCCCGCATGGCCGCCCGGAACGACCCGGCCCACCGCCTGGACGCCCTGCGCGAGGCCGTGACGCGCACGGCGCTCCAGGCCACCCGCGCCCTGCACAAGCCGGTCGACCGGCTGCGGGCGCAGCTCCTCGTCGACCTGCGCGAGGTCGGGGCGGACGCCGCCGCCTACATCGCCCACATGGACCGGTCGCTGCGGTCCCGGGTGTTCACCTACGGCCCGAAGCTCGCCCGGGGCCTCAACGACACGCTCACCCCCGTGCGCCGGCACGCCAAGGCGGTGGCCCGCGAGGGCTCGCGCCTGCGCCGTCTGCGCGATCAGGTCGGCTTCGGCGCCTATATCGAGCGCTTCACCGCCGCCCGGCGCCTCAACCGGACAATCCTGTTCCACATGGGGCCGACCAATTCCGGCAAGACCTACGCGGCGCTCCAGCACCTGACCGCGGCGGAGACCGGCGCCTACCTCGCGCCGCTCCGACTCCTGGCCCTGGAGAATTACGAGACCCTGCGCGAGCGGGGCTTGCGCGCCGGCATGATCACCGGCGAGGAGGTGCTGGGCGCGGCCAACCCCACCCACACCGCCCGCACCATCGAGACCGCCGACCTGACGCGGCCCATCGACGTGGCGGTGATCGACGAGATCCAGATGCTGTCGGATCCCGACCGCGGCTGGGCCTGGACCAACGCGCTGTTCGGCGTCGCCGCCAAGACCGTGATCGTCTGCGGCTCCGACGACGCCCTGTCGTATGTCCGCCGCGCCGCCGAGGCCGCCAACGAATCCCTGGAGGTGATCCCCTTCACCCGGAAATCGCCGCTCCTGCTCGTGGAGGAGCCGGTCCCCCTGGAGAAGGTCGAGGCCGGCGACGCGGTCGTGGCCTTCTCCCGCCGGGCCGTGCACGAGAACCGCGAGATCCTCGTCGCCCGGGGCCACCGGGTGGCGACCATCTACGGTGCCCTGTCGCCCGAGGTCCGGCGGGCCGAGGCCGCGCGCTTCCGCTCGGGGGAGGCCAACGTGCTGGTGACCACCGACGCGATCGGCATGGGGCTCAATCTCGGGCCGCTCAAGCGGATCGTGTTCTCGGCGGTGCGCAAATGGGACGGCAGCGCCGAGCGGGCGCTCACCCATTCCGAGATCCGGCAGATCGCCGGCCGGGCCGGCCGTTACGGCCACCAGGATGTCGGCTACGTGGCGGCGACGGACGCGGTCGCCATCGAGCCGATCCGGATCGCGCTGTCGGGCGCCCCGACGGCGCCCGCGGCCGACACGCGCTTCTTCGTCCGCCCCGATCTCGGGGCGATCCGCTCGGTGGCCGAGGAGATGCGCACGCACAGCCTCACCGAGGTGCTGACCCACTTCGCCCGGGCGACCTTCTACGCCGGCTCGCCGTTCCAGCCCTCGGCCCTGGAGGAGGTGCTGGAGGTGGCCCGGATCGTCGACCGGGCCCGGCTGCCGATCGAGGAGAAGTTCGCCTTCTCGGTCTGCCCGATCAACCGGCGCGACGAGATCGCCATGGGCCTCCTGGAGCGCTGGTGCCAGGCCCGGGCCGCCGGCCTCACGGTCCCCGCCCTCCGGGGCAACCTCGCGGGGGCGCTCGACTATCAGGAGCGGACCGTGAAGCTCGCGAGCGCCTATCTGTGGCTGTCCCGACGCTTCCCGGAGACGTTCGACGACGGGGAGGCGATCCGGCACATGCGCGGCCGCGCCAACGACGCCATCGAGCAGCACCTGCGCGAGACCGCGACCCGCAAGGCCGAGCGCCGGAGCCGGCGGAGCAGCGGAGCGCGGTGACTGGGACCGCGCGCTCGGCGCCAAAGAAAAAACCCGCCGCGCTTTTGGGCGCGGCGGGTTTGTGTGTTTGGTTGCGGGGACAGGATTTGAACCTGTGACCTTCAGGTTATGAGCCTGACGAGCTACCGGGCTGCTCCACCCCGCGCCAAGAGTGTCTCGGCGTGTCCGGGGCGCCTGCCGCGATGGGCGGTGACGCTGTCGTCCGGGGCCGGATCGGTGTCGTGTCGAGGGAATGCCGATTGCGATGGGCGGGTCTGGCGGCGACCGACTCTCCCGTGTCTTGAGACACAGTACCATAGGCGCTGGCGTGTTTAACGGCCGAGTTCGAGATGGGATCGGGTTCTGGGCACGCCGCTCAGGCCACCAGACCGGCGCATCGCAATTCTT